>CALKVR010001297.1 GCA_938004815.1 uncultured Polyangiaceae bacterium
GGGCCCGGCAGCCCCCCGGAGAGCCTCGCGCACGTCTTCGAACGGTTCTGGACGGCGACGCCAGGAAAGAAGGGCACCGGGCTCGGCCTGTTCATAGCGAAGGGGATCGTCGAGGCGCACGGTGGTCGCATCTGGGTCGAGAGCGGCGCCGGGCGCGGCACGCGGTTCTACTTCACGCTCCCGATCGCCGAAGCCACGGAGACCGATACGCCCGACGCCGACTCGGCGCCGCAGGCTGCGACGTACATGCAGCACGCGTCGCGCTGATGGGGCCGGCTGCGACGCCATCGCACCTCGGCATGGACATTGAAAACACCAACATCGTCCGCCTTTCTCGCGGGCGATGGAGGCTTTCGATGTTGCGTACGATCTTTCTTCTCGGGGCTATGACGGGCGCGCTCGCGATCGGTTGCGGTGACGACGGGGGCGATGGCAGCGGCGGCGGCGACGAGACTGCGTCGGCGGGGCCGAGCTCGGGCTCGGGGCAGGGGTCCGGCTCGGGCCAAAACTCGGGGTCGGGGCAGAGCACCGGCGGCGGCGCGATCGACACCTGCGCCGAAGTTTGCGCGCTGGCGTCGACCTCGACGCCGCAGCAGGACAGCTGCGTCGCCGCGTACGTCGAGGAGCTGGGCTATCCGACGGACGACACCCCGACGTGCGAGGCTCTGCTGCTGAGCAAGACCGAGTCGCAGTGCAACCTTTGCTACGGCGACATCGACATCACCGACGCGCACTGCGCGGCCGCGTACGACACCTGCTTCTGAGCCCGCGCCGGCCCGCGGGCCGGCTACCTGCGCGCCGGCGGTGGCGGCGACGTCACCGGCCGGGCGCGCCGCGATCGACCTACCCCGATGCGACGCACGAGCGCGAGGAGCTCGTGCACCGTACGGGCCCGGTCGTCGGCCCGCCACGCGGCCACCACCTCGGTCACCGGATCGCCGGTGATCGGGAGGAACGCGAGGCCCTCGCGGTGCATCCAGCGCGCGCCGTCCGGGACGAGCGAGACACCGAACCCGGCCGCCACCAGGCTGAGCAGATCGAGGTAGGGCGCCTCTTGCACGATCGTGGGCGAGAAGCCCGCGCCGCGGCACATGGCCACCACGTTGTCGTAGAACGCGGGCGCGCGCTCCCGCGGAAACGAGACGAAGCTCTCGCCCGCCAGCGCGTCGAGCGAGATCTGCCGGCGCTTGGCGAGCGGGTGATCGGCGGGCATCGCGACGACGATCGGCTCGCGAAACACCGTCTCGCCGCGCAGCGCAGGATCCTCGATGGGGCCGCGCGTGAAGCCGACGTCGAGGTGACCCTGGCGCAGCAGATCGATCTGGTGCTGGGGCGGCAGCTCACGCAGCCCGATGTGCACCTCGGGGAAGCGGACGCGATACGCCTTGAGCAGATCGGCGATGCCGCTGTAGGCGAGCGACGCCATGTAGCCGATCACGATGCGCCCGGTCTCGCCGCGGTGCGCGCGCCCCGCCTCGACCACCGCGCTCTCGACCATGGCGAGGACGCGCTGGGCGTGGTCGCGGAACACCTGACCGGCGGGGGTGAGCTCGACCGAGCGCTTCGACCGATCGATCAGGAGGAAGCCGAGCTCCTTCTCGAGCGCCTGAATCTGACGACTGAGGGGCGGTTGCGCGATCCGAAGCCGGCGAGCAGCCCGGCCGAAGTTCCCCTCTGTGGCCACGGCATCGAAGTAGCGCAGGTGCCTGAGTTCCATACTCCCCGGTCTTCGACGCGGAGGCGGAGCGGCGGTCGACAGAGCTTTCAATACTCCGACCGGTTTCCGCCAGGTCCGAGCCTGGCAAGTTGCCAGCTTTCTTAACAATCACCGTGGCGATTTGCCACGGTCCGGCCGGCGTAGGCGAGGAATGGCCGTCAAAACCAGGTCTCCCACACCCCCTGGTCGACCTCGGCCGCGTGCACCGTGATCGAGACTCGATGACGGCCGCCGCGGAATGGGCGGATCTGGTGGAGACGGTGGCTGTCCATCAGGAGCGCGGAGCCGGGGCGGTAGCGGTACGTCTCCCGCGGCGCTGTGAGCTCGCGCTCCGTCGGCTCTTCGCGGCCGCTCCAACGAACGTCCCAGAGGCGCAGGCCCCCGCCGAAGATCGGCGGTTGGAGCATGACGATCAAGCTGAGGGCGCGCACCCGGCGCTCGAGCTGGAATGGCGTGAGGCCCTCGACGTCGAAGTGGATCACCCCGCCGCTCGTCGCGACCTTTTCTCGGGGCGGAAACAGGTGGACGCCAGGGCCGCAGAAACCGTGTCGGGGGCGCACACGCCCACCGGCGAGGCGACCGAAGAGATCGAGGATCGCGCGCTGCATCCCAGGGAGGTGTCGCTCGACGCGCGCGTCGGACCGAGCCGCGTCGCGAAAGTAGAGCGCCGAGCGGCCGGTCTCGAAGTGGGTATAGAAGGCGCGGCCGAGCGCGAACTGTTCGCGGCCGAAGTCGGCTACCCAGTCGTTCTTGGCGCGGAGAGCCGCGGCGGCCCAGCGCCGGCAGATCGCAGGGGCGATCGCGCCCTCGACCGCGACGCCGAGCGAGCCCTCGAGGCGATCCAAGAGCGGCGGCGAGCCACGGGCCGCCCAGCGAGCGGCGGAGATGCGGCGGACCGCCGTCACGCCCGGCGCCTGGCAAGCACGGCGCGCACGAGCTCGAGATCCGCACGACCGATCTCGCCGGTGGCGATCAGCGCGACGACGTAGACGACGGCCACGCCGATCGCGAGCACCGGCGTGAGAAGCTTG
Source organism: uncultured Polyangiaceae bacterium (assembly GCA_938004815.1). GTDB lineage: Bacteria > Myxococcota_A > Polyangia > Polyangiales > Polyangiaceae > Xiheicaenibacterium. The sequence goes on from CALKVR010001297.1 coordinate 2,749, forward strand.
CCGAGCCACGGGGCCTGCGACCCGAGGGCGATCACCACCGCGACCGCGAAGAAGACACGGACGAGCGTGAGCGGCCTCACGAGCGCGCCCGCCGCGCGCCAGAGCGCGACGGCCGCGAGCACGCCCGCGGTCACCATCGCGCCGGCGGTGCTGTACGCGGTCGCGCGCAAGAGCTCGGGCCCGAAGCTCTGCGACGGGCGGAACACCATGATCGAGCCGAAGACGAGCGCGGCCGCGACCCACGTCAGGGCCATGCTCCACCGCTCGCGCCGCAGGCTCGCGAGGGCCGACGACGCCACGCCGAGGATGGCGAGGGCCGAGAGCCCGAGCGTGTAGACGCGTACGAACGGGGCCGCTTGCAGGGCGATGTTCTCGGGGAACGCAAACCGAACGAGGTGGGGAGCGAGCGCCGAGATCGTCCCCGCGATGAGCCCGGTCAGGACGAACGCGAGGCGCATCCCACCGCGCGTGAGGCGCTCGACCCCGGCGCGGTCCCCCTCGGAGCTCGCCTTGGCGAGCAGAGGAAACAGGACGAACTGCACGCTCATCAGCAGCTGATACGGCAAGAAGCCGAAGAGCTGCGACGCGCGGTAGGGCCCGAGCAGCTTGTCGGCCTCCTTGTCATCCATCCCGAGCAGGCGCGCGTACTCGCCCGACGCCTCGGAGAGGAGCAGCAGATCGAGCTGCAAGAGGAGGTTGAGCCCGCCCTGCGCGGCGAAGAGGGGGAGCAAGAACTTGAGGTACTCGCCCGTGCTCGGGCCGCCCGCGCCCGAGCGGCCGATGCCGTTGCGCCACGCGGCGATGGGGACGATCAGCGCCGCCGCCGCCACGAAGCCGACCGCCGCGCCGAGCGCGCCGTCGCCGCCGAGGAAGCGCGCGAAGAGCCACGCCGCGGCCGTCATCGCGACGGTGCGCGAGACGCCGTAGAAGATGTCGAGCCCGGCCTGATCGAGGAAGCGCTTCTTGCCGTTGAGCGCGCCGACGAGCGGAGCGTAGACGCCGTAGCAGAGCACCACCCCCGCCGCGACCCGCAGGGGGTTGGCCGCGCGCGGGGCCTCGAGGGTGTTCGCGATCGTCCCGGCGAGGAGCGCGAACGCGGACGAGCAGATGAGCGCGATCACGAGGTGGACCGTGAGCGTCTTTCTCACCGCCGCATCTTTTTCGGCGTCCGGCGCTTGCACCACCATGCGCGAGACGCCCTGGAGGCTCATCGCGACGACCACGTTGTTGATGATGCTCACGACCGCGAGCATGCGCGAGACGGCGCCGTAGCCGGCCTCATCCAGGATGCGGGGAAAGATCAGCTGCTGGATGAAGCCGACGAGGATGAACGACACCTTGGCGACCGCGATCGCCAGGCCGCCCCGCCCCGCGGTTCGCGCGTCGTCTCTGTCTGGCGATGTCGCAGCGCCCTTGCTCGTCACGTGTAGCCGCGTATCGCACGCGACGCCGCGATCCGGTAGCACAATCCGTCCGCTCGGTGCCGCTGTCGGGGCGGCGCTAGGAGCCCTTGCACCCGAGCGCAGCCAGGCGCTTCTTCGCGCGGCGCGCCGAGAGCGGCAGGACCTTGGCCTTGGTAAACGGCTCGAGCGCCGACTGGAAAGCAGCGCACGCACCCGCTTCGTCTTTCTTTCCTTCGAGCGCGAGGCCGAGCTCGACGCGCGCCTGGATGTCGGCGAGCGGCGCGGTGAGCGCGAGGCATGAACGAGATGCGGGCTCGAGCTCGGCGACGGCGTCGTCGTATCGGCCGGCGAGCCGGAGCGGCCGCCCGGCCAGGCGCGGCACGCCGGGCGCGTAGGTGGGGAGAGCGAGGGCGTCTTCACGGAGGCGCACGAAGGCGTCGACGGCGTCACTCTTCGTCTCCGAGGTCGCGCCCCACGTCGCGAGCCAAGCGAACGCCGCGAGCGGACGGGTCGTCTTGGGCCGGTTCGTCGTGAACGCCTCGAGCGCGTTGCGGCGCCCGTCTGCGTCGATGTCCCGTGCGCGGTAGCGAGCGAGCACGAGGAGCGGCGTCACGTGGTTGAGCGGAGCGTACGGGTCGCCGTCCAGCTGCGCCTCGCCGAGCGTCGTCTTCTCGACCTGTTCGGCGATGCCGACGGCGCGGTCGTCCTTGTCCAGCTCGTGCAGGATTTCGAGGAGCGGCCAGACGACCAGGCGCACGCGGCGCGGGTCGCTGCTGCGCGCGCTCGCCGCGAGCGCGTCTTCGTAGTGCTTCACGGCGGTGGCGAGATCGCCCTGGCGCGCCGCGAGCGCGCCCTCGAGCCGCGCGCGCGTCGCGGGCTGATCGGCCTCGGGGGTGAGGTCGATC
>CALKVR010001298.1 GCA_938004815.1 uncultured Polyangiaceae bacterium
CGGTCGGACCCCGCGAGGACAGGGGGGTCGACGTCACGCTCGACGCGGTACTTGGTCTTGCCGTCGGCGCCGCTCCGAACGACGAGCCCGTCGTCGTCGAACGTGAAGAGCTGCCCGCCGCCAGCCGTGAGCGGGGCGTAGTCCGAGCAAGCGACGTCGAACGCCTTGGCGCCGGTGAGCGCGTCGAACCCTCGCCACGCGTGCTCCGCGCCCGAGTTGTCGAACACGAAGACGTGCGTCTCCGAGACGACCGGCCCGAAGTAGTAAGGCAGCTTGGCGAACACGCGCCAGCGCACCGCGCCCGTCGAAGCCTCGTGCGCCACGAGGCCCCCGTCGCCGTGGTGGAAGAACGTGCCGTCTTTGCTGGGCGGCGCATCGGCGAACCCGGTGCCCGTGAGCTTGGCGATGACCTTGCCGCTCGCCGTGTCGATGACGAGCACGGGCGCGCGAAAGGCCGGCTGGGCGACGACGTGCCCGGCGACGATCGACGCGCGAGGCGGCCCCGGCGCGCAAGCAGCCAGAGAAGCGAAGAGGGTGACGAGGTAGGTCGGTCGCGACAAGGCCGTTCGGCCATAGCGCGATCTCGCCTTCGCGGGTCGGGACAATCGCCTGCTACGCGAAGAGAGCGGTCTTTCGACGCTCGCCGGCCTCGATCGCCGCCGCGCGAGCGCCGGCGTCGAGGCCGGCGTGCACCGCGGCGAGGACGGTGCGGTGCTCGCTTGCCGCGACGTCGCCGGCCACGAAGACCCCCGGGGCAGCCGCTCGATCGGGCCCGGCGAGCACCCCCGCCCGCTCGAGCGAGCCGGCCGCTCCGGCGCGCGGCCACGCGTGGTCGAGCACCGGCCCGAACACCGAGCTCGCGACGCCTGCGGCCACGCCGTCGCCGACGCGTACGCCGTCGATGGGGAAGCGCACGCGGAAGGGCGCTCGGACGTGCTCGGGGCCATCCGGCGCGGCGCGGTGCTCGGGCGGATCGTAGACGAGACCACCGCCGACCAGCCCCCCCGTGGCGAGGATCACGACGTCGGCCTCCAGCGCGGGGGCACCTCGCAGCGAGACCCGACAAACCTCACCGGTGCGCTCGAAGCCCACGGCCCGCGCACGCACGAGCTCGATGCCCGATCGCGCGAGCCAACGGTCGCGCGCGCGCTCGAAGCGCAGACCGGCCACGAGGCTCTGTGACGCCATCGCCTCGCCGACGGGGCAGCCGAGACGCGCCGCGAGCACCTGCGCGCGACCCGCCGCGAGCCCCAGCCACGGGCCGAGCAGCACGGCCGCGCGCGGTCGGCCCGCGCGCTCGACGTGGGGCGCGAGGCGCGCGGCGAGCCAGGCCAGACGCGCGTCGTCGTCGTGTCGCGCGGCGAGATCGGCGTCGGCGATGCGCGCCTCGTCCGCGAAGCGGAGCACGGGCGCACCGATCGCCTCGAACGCGACGCCGGGCGCTTCGTCTCGCAGCGAGGCCACGAGGGCATCGGCGTCCCACGACGCGCGGGGAGCCCGCGGGACGAGGACGGTGCGATCGCCCACCGAGCCGAGATCGAGCAGCGCCGGGTCACGACCGCGCGCCGTCCGGACGATGCCGGTCGTGGCGACCAAGCGCGGGAGCGGCTGCCCCGCCTGCGCCAGATCCCAGTCGGTCACGGTCGAGACGAACGCGCGCACCTCGTCGTCGAGCGCTGGCGCCAGGAGCGGGGCTCCGACCACCGCGGCCGCGGCCTCACGCTCGCTCCAATCGACGTCGTCGACGGCACCGGGGCAGAGCGAGGTCGCGCCCGCACCCTCGCCGACGAGGGCGACGTGCGCGCCGCGCTCGGCCGCGGCGTACGCGGCGGCCAGCCCCGCGACGCCCCACCCGACCACGATGACGCGGCGGCTCATCGTGGCTCGGACTCCGCCTGCCCGTCGAGGCTGAGCTCGCGAACCCCGAGCTCGGACCGCACGGAAGATATCGCCAGAGCCTCTTGCCGCGCTTGCTCGGGCCCCAGCGCCACGACACGCGCGCGCGCCTTGTTGATCAAGAAGCGAACCGCCATTTCGCGCCCGATGCGCGGCGGCAAACCGCGCTCCTCGGCCACGATCTGCCCGCAGCGAAGCGCGCAGCGCATGCCCCCGCATGCGCCGAGGCCCAGGCGGGTGCGGCGCGAGACGTCGTCGACGCTGCGGGCGAGCTCGCCCTGCACCGCGTGCCGCACCTCGGCCTCGAGCACCGGCTCGCATGGGCAGACCACCGCCGCCTCGCGCGGGCTCTCGGCGATGCGCTCTTCGATCACGCGCGAGCGCGAGCCGTGACGGTAGACCAGCCGGCGGGCCGCGACCGCGTCGATCTCGAGCCGTTCGGCGAGATCGAAGGGGTCGACGGCCTCGTCGCCGCCGGGGAGAAAGCTCTTGTGGGTCGCGCACGAGGCGCCGAGCTGGAACCGGCGCGCGAGCACGTCGGTCATCTCTTCGGCGAAGAGGCGGTAGCTCGCGAGCTTGCCCCCGATCATCGAGTAGAGCCCCGGCGCGCCGTGGGCGGCGTGATCGACGACGCGGTGGTCGCGCGAGAGCGCGTCTTCGTGGGGGCCGTAGGCGTGCAAGGTCGGCCGCACGCCGGCCCAGGTGTGGATCGCGCGCGCCTCGGTGATCGCGGGGAACACCCGCGCGATGCCTTGCACGAGGTAGCGCACCTCTTCGCTCGTGGCGACGACGTCGTCGAGATCGCCGTAGTAGTCGTCGTCGGTGGTACCGATGACGCTGATGTTCTGCCACGGCTCGATGAAGATCTGCCGGTTGTCGATGGTGCGCGCCGCGATCGCGTAGTTGGTGAGCCGGCGGTCGAACGCGACATGGATGCCCTTGCCCGGCCGTACGCGCGCGCGGCCCGCGGTCAGCCCGCCGAGAGACGCCGTCACCGGCGCCCACGCGCCCGTCGCGTTGACGACGGCGCTCGTGGTGACGCGCCCGGTGCGACCGTTGCGGAGATCGCGCCAGCGGACGGCGACGACGTCGCCGGTGTCCTCGCGGCGCTCGATCGCCTCGACGGTGGTGCCGACATGGACGCGGGCGCCCCGCTCCTTGGCGTCGAGGGCGTTCGTCACGCAGAGCCGGGCGCCGTCGATGCCCCACTCGTCGAACGAGATACCGCCCACGATGTCACCGTGCAGGCCCGGCTCGAGCGCGCGCATCTCGTCGGGCGTCAGGCGCGTGTGCGGCTTGCCGCGCTTGAGCGGCTGGTACTCGTCGTACCCCTCGAAGAACGCATCCATGAGCGTGAGCAGGACGCGAGCTCGCGCCGAGCTCGCGACCGGGACCAAGAACGGGATGCGAAAGAGGAGGTGGGGGGCGATCGCCTGGATGTGCCCGGAGTCGCGGCAGCTCGTCTCGGTCACCGCCGGGTCGTACGAGAGGTACCGCGGGCCCCCGTGGATCATCCCGCTCGAGTTGCCGCTGGCCCCGAACGCCAGATCGTTGCGCTCGAAGAGCGCGACCTTGAGCCCGCGCATCGTGGCGTCGCGCGCGACGCCCACGCCGTTGACCCCGCCACCGATGACGACGACGTCCACCTCGGCGGCGCCGAGCGGGGCGGTCTTCGTGCTCGGGGGAGCGCCGTCGGCCATGGTCCGGCGTGGTATAGGGCGAAAGACGCAGTGCGTCGAGGAGCGCGTCGACCCGTGGGAGAGCCGCTTACATTGGCCGTTCTGTACGAAGACGACGCGCTCCTCGCCGTCGACAAGCCGAGCGGCCTGGCGGTGCACCGGGGCCTCGACGACGGCGACGACAACGTCGTGGCTCGCCTCGGTAGGCTCGGTTTTGCGCGCGCGGTGGCGCCCGTCCACCGGCTCGACCGCGCCACGAGCGGCGTCCTCGTGTGCGCGAAGACGCCCGCCGCGGCGTCGGCGCTCGGCGCAGCGTTCGCGACGGGCGAGGTGCGCAAGCGCTACATCGCGCTCGTGAGGGGCGGTCTGAAGGATGCGCGCGACGTCGATCACCCGATCCCACGCGGCGAGGGCGGCGCGCGCGTTGCGGCCCGAACGCGGATCACCCCGCTCGCCGAGGTGACGATCGATGGCTCACCGCTACGCGAGCGGCGCTACACCCTCGTCTGCGCAGAGCCGGTGACAGGCCGCTTTCACCAGATCCGCCGGCACCTCAAGCACCTCGGCCACCCGGTGATCGGCGACGCGAACTACGGCAAGAGCGAGCACAACCGCTTCATCCGGAGCCGCTTCGGGCTCGACCGCCTCGCTCTTCACGCCGAATCGATCGCGCTGCCGCATCCGGCGTCGGGCGAGCCGCTCGACATCCACGCTCCGTTGCCTCGAGACCTCGCCGGCGCGCTGCGAGCGATGAAGCTCGGTTGATTCTCGTGGTGTGCGGCCACGCCCGCCGCCCGAAAACGGGCGCGCCGAAAACGGCGCGGCGCGGCTCGCTCTCGGCGCGGCACCGAACCTGCAGCGGGGCCCGCAGAGGAGTCGACATTCATGCGCGCCATCATCATCGCCGCCGCCGCCACGATCATCGCGGGGTGCGCCGCCGAGCTCCCCGTTCGGCAGCTCGCTCGCACCGAAGCCGCCGTCCGAGCCGCCGACGACAAGGGAGCTGAAGAGATCCCGCGCGCCGCGGCCTACCTGAAAATGGCGGAGGACTCGCTCGAGCTCGCCCGCGCGTACATGGCGACGGACGAGATGGACAAGGCCGAGGCCGCGCTGGATCGCTCGCGCTACGACGCGGAGATCGCCCTCGCCCTCGCGCGCGAAGAAGAGACCCGCGCGAAGGCGCGTCAAGCTCGCAGAGCGGTCGAGGTGCTGCGCACCAGTGGTGAGCCGATGGAGCCCATGCCGGAGTGATGAACATGAACCGATTTTTCATGCATACGAGTCTGCCCGCTGCCGCGCTTCGTCGTGGAGGTGTCTCCCTCATTCTGGCGTGCGCCCTCGCGGTGGCCGGGTGCGCCGAGACTGCGCCGACGTCGGAGCTCGTACGTGCCCGCAGCGCGTACGACGCCGCCCGGACCGGCCCGGCCAAGACGCTCGAACAGGATCGGCTCGAGGCGGCCAAGGCCGCGCTCGACGCGGCCGAGAGCGAGCACGCCGACGACCCCGGCTCCGAGAAGGAGCGACACCTGGCCTACATCGCGACCCGCGCCGCCGAGATGGCGGGGGTCTACGGCCAGATCGCCGCCAACGAGCGCGACACCAAGCTCGCCGCGCGCGACTTCGCCGCGGTCCACGCGAGCTTGAAGAAGCGGGCCGACTTTCAGCTCGCGAACGCAGAGGCGCAGGCCACCATCGACGACGACGCGCGCGAGCGCATCATCAAGACGCTCCAGAACGAGCTGAGCCGATCCCAGAGCGAGGGCCGCGTCGACGCCACCGATCGAGGCGTCATCATCACGCTCCCGAGCGCGCCGCTCTTCGCGTCCGACGGCTCGACGCTGCTCCCGGGGGCCAAGGATCAACTGTTCCAGATCGCGATGGCGCTCCAATCGCTCGACCCGGACCGGATCATCATGGTGGCGGGCCACACCGACGCGAACGGCAGCGACACCTTCAACCAGCGGCTGTCGACCGCGCGAGCCGAGGCGATCCGGAGCTACTTCATCAGCCAGGGCGTCTCTCGCGATCGGGTCCGCGCCATCGGCGAGGGCGCGACCCGACCCGTGGGCGACAGCGGCACCGCCGAGGGCCGCGACGCGAACCGTCGAATCGAGATCGTCATCCCGCTCGAGCGCCGCGCGCCCGAGACGCCCGAGCCGACCTCCAGCAGGTGACGGCGCGCAGACGAGCGGGTCAGCGGCGGCTGCGCTCGGTCTTCGGACCGGTCGCAGCCGGGGTTGGCGCGGGCGACGTTCGGGGCGCGGCGCGAACCCCGATCAAGACGCCGACGAGGAGGCCTGCCAGCGACGGTGCGCGCCCTGGGGCGACCAAGGCGCCGGCCAAGCCGCAGATCAACGCCATCCCGAACGCGACGCGCACCCGAAATGACGCTACGGCGCTTCAGGCATGGCCTCGGTTCGGAGGAGTCGATCGCCGTAGATCAGCACCATCTCGCCGCCATCCGCGACCTCGATGCCCCACGGTGTCGAGCGATCGATCGCGACGCGGCCGGTCATCGTGCCTTTCTCGTCGTAGCGAATGACGACCGTTTGCCACTCCGTGTTGCACGTGTCGCCCACTCCAGCGATCAGCGCGCGCCCAGTCGCGTCCTGGGTGAGGCCGTACGCCCGCTCTGGCCGAGCGGCGCCGCCGGACACAGCCGGGCCTTGGGCGAGTGGCGTCAGCACCGGCTGATCGATCTCTCCGTTGCCCGATGCGGTGGTGAGCGCGTAATCCGCCGAGAGCGCTACCGCTGTCTGCTGGGTGATCTTCGCGTCGGTGGCGATCTCGATGGGCGCGGCCGCGAGGACAGCGCCCTCCGTCGTGATGTCGAGGATGTAGGACCTGCGCAGGAATCCGGGGTGAGCGTCGACTTCGAAGCCGTGGAGCGACCAACTGCCATCGTAGTCGCCGAGGGCCCGGAAGCCGCCGCCCGGCCGCCCGAAAACGGACCTCGCCAGGTGATCCGCAGAGGGCAGCGAGATCGACCAGGCTGCCTCGCCGGCGGGCGAGACGCTCGCGAGCACGGCGCTCCCGACCCCCGCGTAGTCGGCGGCACCGAAATGAAAGCGGCTCTCGTAGGCGAGGCTCAGCAAGAGGTCACCCTCGGGTGACACCGCTGCTGCGGGGAGCGCCTTCACGTCGTCACCGTACTCACCAAAGCTCTCCGCCCAATGGACCCCGCCGTCGGCGCCCCGCAGCTTGACCGCGAAGATCGCGCGCGTCCCCTGCGATGTCCGGCGCTCGATGGTCGCCGTGCCGACCGTGAGCTCGTCCGCGAAAAAGAGCCCCACGACGTAGATGTTGCC
>CALKVR010001299.1 GCA_938004815.1 uncultured Polyangiaceae bacterium
GCCTCGAGCCGCGCGACGGCGACGGCGTCCTGCGCGTTGGCGGCGTCGATCAGGCGCAACAGCTCGATCATCTGGGGCACGTCGGGGTCGTAGCATCACGCACGCGTGGTAGCTTGATCGGCGCGATGGATCGTCGAACGCTCGGCTGGCGCACCTCGCACCCGTGGGTGACCGGTGGGCTTCGCATCACGCGCGCCGCGCTCGATGAAGTGGAGCGCTTGGCGCGCGTCGGCTACGCCGCGGACGAAGAGGTCTGCGGGCTGCTGACGGGGCCGTCGCACGAGCCGCTGCTCTGCGACGGCGTGACGCCGATCGAGAACATCGCGCGGTCGCTTCACGAGAGCGACCCCGTTCGCCACTTCCACACCGCGCGGACCTTCTTCGCCTTCTACGCCCGCACCCTCGAGCGCGTGATGGAGGTGACGGAGGACGCCGGTTGTCCCGCCAAGGTGCTCTACCACTCGCACCTCGACGGCAGCGCGATCCTCAGCGCGACCGACCGCGCCGTGCTCTCGCGAGGCATCGCGCCCGCGTCCGCTGGCGCGCCGGCCCGCATCGGTCCAGGCCCCGATTGGCCGCTGGCGTTTCTCGTGGCGAGCGTCGTACGTGGCACAGACGCTGCACCTTCCATCGACGAGCACCGCCTCTACGTGTGGGGAAGTGAGGGTTTCGAGGGTTCGACCTTCGAAGTCTTGTGATCACTCTTCACACGACGCGCATCCGTTGCACGCCACGTCGGCGCGTCTCGCGTTACACTCGTCTCTTGCGCAAATCGCGCCGGACTCGATTTTGCTACGGAGGCGCCTGATGGCGGAGCACAACAAGGTGCGGGTCGGGGTCGCGAGCGGCGACCCGCTGGACGTGCGCAACTTCTCGTTTCGGATGCGGATGAGCGAGCTCTTCCGCGTCGAGATCGAGGCCGTCTCGGCGAACCTGAGCATCGCGCTCGACGAGATCATCGGGAACGAAGCGAGCTTCACGATCGAACGCGACGGCGGGCTCCAGACGTACACGGGCCTCGCGATCGAGATGGAGCAGGTGCGGGTCGACGAGCAAGGCCTCGCCACGTACACGCTGGCGATCGCGCCGCGCGCGTGGCTCCTGACCCAGCGCAAGAACTACCGCATCTTCCAGTTCATGTCCGAGATCGACATCGTGAGCCAGCTGCTCGGCGAGTGGGGCGTCGCGCACGAGGTGATGGTCGCGAGCGGCTCGCACAAGCCGCGCAAGTTCCGCGTTCAATACGGCGAGAGCGACTTCACGTTCATGCTGCGCATGCTCGAGGACGCGGGCATCGCTTTCTACTTCGAGCCGGCGCCTGACGGCACCGTGCTCATGCTCGACGACGAGCCGCAGCAGCGCGACGTCTCGCTGCCTCTCTTGCAGTACTTCGACAACCCGCAGCTGACCAAGGCGCACAACTACGTCACCAAGGTCGCCGCGCTCCAAGCGGTCAAGCCGGCGAAGATGACGATCAGCGACGTCGACTACCGCCGCCGCGCCACGTCGCAGCCCCGGCTCGACAGCGCCCGCGGCCTGCCGCAGGAGCAGCAGCTCGAGCAGCACGACTACGAGCCGGGCGCGTTCCTCTACCACGGGTCGTGGGGGGGCGGCACGCCGACGGCCGACGACCGCGGGGCATCGCGCACCGACGAGCACGCCGGCAAGCGCAAGGTCGAGAACCGCCTGCTCGGCAAACGCAGCAGCGCCAAGCGCGTGAAGCTCGTATCCGACGCGCTCGAGCTCGCGCCCGGCGTCACCTTCAGCGTGACCAACCACCCCCACCCCATCCTCGACCCGAGCTCGGCGCTCTTGGTGCTCTCGAGCACGATCACGGGCAAGCACGACGACACGTGGCAGGTCGCGGTCGAGGCAGCGTCGACGACGATCCCCTACCGGCCCGAGCCGATCACGCCCAAGCCGACAGCAGGGATGGAGAGCGCCACGGTGGTCGGCCCCGCTGGTGAAGAGATCCACACCGACGAGTACGGCCGGGTGCGGGTCCACTTTCATTGGGATCGTGAGAGCCGGCGAAACGAAGAGAGCTCGTGCTGGCTGCCGACCAGTCAGCCGTGGGCCGGGAGCGCGTTCGGTGGCATCAACCTGCCGCGCATCGGGCAAGAGGTGCTCGTCTCGTTCCTCAACGGCGATCCGGACCGCCCGATGGTGATCGGTCGCGTCTACACCGAGCTGAATCCACCGCCCGACAAGCTGCCGCAGTTCAAAGATCTCCAGAGCATTTGGAGCGAGTCGACCCCGCGCCTCGTGATGGGCGCCGCCGACGGTGACCCAGCCGGGGCGCCCACGAGCTTGCTCGGCGACGGCACACCGATGGACAGCGCGCAGCTCGCCGAGGCGATCCAGACGAACGGCTTCGAGGCGCGGTCACCCTCGGGCAGAGACCTCTCGTGGCCCGGGAGCGGCGTGAAGCTGCACGACTGGTATCCGAACGAGATGCTCTATTTCCAGGCGCAAAAAGACTTCAACCTCGTCGTCAACAATTGCTGGCGAACCCTCGTCCGCAACATGCGCTCGTGCATGATCGGCACCGACGATCAGCTCGAGATCGGCAACTCTCAGGCGACGGAGATCATCGGCGAGCAGGGCGTCAGGGTCGGCAAGAACCAGTACCTCACGGTGACGCACGGGCGGCGGCTCGAGGAGGTGACGGGCAGCGCCACGCTCGAGGTCGGCGCCGATGGGATGTCGGTGCAGGCGCTCGAGAAGTCGATCACCTTTCGGGCCGACACCGGCAACAAGACGATCACGGTCAAGAGCGACGAACGAATCGAGATCGTGGTGAAGGACAGCTACATCGTGATCGAGGGCCGCTCGATCACCATCCAGGCCCCCAAGGTCCACTGGCAGCCGGTGGACGGGAGAAACTCGTGAGGGTCCGCAGGGTCGCGTTTCACGGCGTCCGCAAGCTCGACGGGCTCTCGCGTGATCTCCCGCGCACCGGCGACACCGACCTCATCGTCATCCACGGCCGCTACGGCGCCGGCAAGACGACGTTCCTCGATGCGCTCGCAGCGGCCAAAGAGTACGTCGGCCCGTACGGCTCGGGCGACGCCCGGTGGGATTCGCTCGTCGCATCGAGCGGCGGCGCGGCCAAGATCGTGATCGACTGGGAGCTCTCGGCGGCGGAGCGTGCTCGCGCGGCCCTCGACGACAACCTCCTCACGTCCGAGAGCATCATCGGCCGGGGCCTCAGCGCGGCCGACCCATCCAAGGTGCTCAAGGGCCTCTTGACCCAGCGACCGGATACCGAGCGCGGGTCGATCCACTACT
>CALKVR010001300.1 GCA_938004815.1 uncultured Polyangiaceae bacterium
AGAGGCCAACGAGCTCGAGGAGCGAGAACGAGACGCGTCGCGCCGTCGTCGCGGTCGCGGGGCAAACCACGCCGTGCCCCGCCACTTCGTCCGCCAGCGCGTGGACGACCTCGTCCCACTCGCTCGACTTGAGGTTGCGGCAGGTGATGGTGGGGAGGGCGACGCTCGGCTTCATGGGAGCGAGCTATCGCAAAGACGGTGCCGCTCACGGCCCCGCGCCAACTACGTGAAAACGCTGGCATGCGCTCCCGGGGCGCCGCCTGTCGGTTCCCGGTCTTGGATCGCCTCGCGGGACCACGGTCTCGATTCGAGAACGGCTGACAAGGATCCGCCACGGCAAACGGCGCAATTCTGAAAGGCTTAAGGCGGAGCGCGCGGCGTCAGAGCGTGAAGGCGCGCTCGATGCACCACATCGCCGCGAGCGCGCCGAGGGCGTGACCGAGCCAGGGCCGCACGCGGTCGCGATCGATCGCGGCGGCGCGGCCCGCGAGCGCCACGCCGAAGAAGGCGGCGGCGACCAGCGCGAGCTGCGCCGCCTCGACGCCGAGGTTGAACGAGAAGAGCGCGAGGGGGACGTCGTGCCGGGGCAGGCCGATGTCGGCGAGGGCGGTGGCGAATCCCAGCCCATGCACCAGCCCGACAGTCCCGCTCGCGGCGGCGAGGCGCCGGACCGTCGGCGGATCGGTGGTGGAGCGCAGGACCTCGGCGGCGAGCCAGACCAGGGTCAGAGCGATCGCGAGCTCCGCCCACGCGGTGGGAAAGCTCATGAGGCCGAGGGCCGCCGCCGAGAGGGTCGCGCTGTGTCCGGCCGTGAAGGCGGTGAGCGCCAGTGCAGCCCGCTTCGCCGTCCGGGCGACCCAGGCGATCCCGATGACGAAGAAGAGGTGGTCCCACCCGAGAGCGAGGTGCTTCGCCCCCAACGCGAAATACGCGAGCGCGGTGCTGGTGGTCGACGGCGCCGCTGCGAACGTCACCCGGGGCGCTCGCGCGCTCACCACCGTGCGGTGGACGAGGCCGCTCGAGAGCTCGGCCCGCACGACGGCGTCGACGCCGGCCTCGGTGAGCCCGAGCACCGCGAGGCTCGTGCCTCCGAGCGGAGCCACGCATTGGAGGTGCCGCTCCTCACGGACGCGCCCCGCTGTCGTCGGGGCGATGACCGACGAAGCCTCCTCACATCCGGCCTCCAGGACGACGTCGATTCGCGCGCCGTCGGGGAGCGAGGCTGGGCGATCGAGCCGCAACACCACCGCTCCGTTCTCGGCTTCGCGGAGCGAGACGCCGATCGGATCGAGCCCGTGCGCGTCGGCCGACCTGGCCGCGAACGCGACCGCGATCGCGATCGCCGATGCGGCTCGGGCTCTCACGGCAGCCTCGCGATCTCGATATCGTACCCGCGGCGAAGCGACCGAAGGCGATCGGCGGCGCGCGCCGCGCGGCTGGCGGCGAGGATCTCGGCGCGCGCGCGCGTCTCGTAGCGCGACGCGCGCGTCGCGCCCTCGCGCTCGTCGACCCGGACGAAGTGCAAGCCGAAGCTCGAACGGAGCGGACCCGACCAGGTGCGGATCGGCGCGCGGGCCAGCTCGCCGCCGAAACCGTCGCCGAAGATCGCGTCGAGCCTCTGCGTCGAGATCGGCGCGGAGGCGTCTGTCCAGGGCCAGGGGTCCGAGATCGTCTCGGTCGCGACCTCCGGATCGGCCGCGAGCTGCGCGGCGATGGCGGCAGCGTCTCGATCGCGCGAGGCGCCGCGGCGCTCGGTCGACACGAAGACGTGCCGAAAGCGTACCCGCGCCGGCGATTGGTAGCGGTCGGGGTGCGCGTCGGCCCACGCGGTGAGCTCGGCCGCCGTGGGCTCCGGCTCTCGGTCGAGGTGCTCGAGCGCTCGCCGAGCGCTCGCCAAGAGGCGCTGCCGCGCGATCGGATCGCGCCCGTGGAGCCCCAGCGCGATGGCCCGGTCGATCGCCTCGCGGACGTCGCCGCCCTCGTCCTCGGCGACCGAGAGGCTCCGCAGGAGGCGCTCGCGCACGATCGGATCGCTTCGATGCCAATCGGAGCGCGTCGCGAAGTCGAGCAAGATCGCCTCGTCTATCGCCCGATCGACGGCGGGGTCCTCGACGTCGGCCGGGACCTCGACGCGGAGCGGTCTCCGGGGCTCGTGCGCGGCGCCGGCGAGCTGTCGGGCGCCGAAGAGGAGGGCGCCGAGGACGAAGAAGCGGCCGAGGGGCCGAAGGATGGCGAGGCGCGCGCCAGCGTCGCTCACGGCACGTACCAGATGGGCGAGCTCCACGCGCGCTCTTGTTGGGTGAGCGGTTGGGTGCAGCAGCCCTCGAATCCCTCGGTGACCGTCGACGGCACGGCGCAGTCCACGTTCGCCTCGACGCAAGCGTATGCTTGCCACCGACAGCTCGGGTTCTCGAGGACGCGCACGTAGTAGAACGCGGGAGACGACGGATCGAAGCTGGGGTCCGTCCAGACACCGCAGAGGCTGTCGGCACCCCCGCCCTCGAGCTCGCACGTTGCGGGATCCACCGATGCGTCGTTGGGGCCGCCTGCGACGTCGAACACGTCGAACTTGGCGGCCCCGCCGTCGAGCGAGCCCTTGATGATCTGAACCCGCTGCAGAGGCGTGCCCGGTAGGTCGGCGGTGCCTGCGTCGCGCAGCGCCGAGACCACGAACCGCGGCGGCTCGCCTGACGACGGCGCGAGCACGCCGCCCATCGGCACGCCGCCCGTGTACCCTTGCTCGGGCAGGTCGCTCGCGTCGCAAAGACCAGGCTCGTAGCCGTAGCCGCCGAAGAACCGGAGCACGATCCGCGGCCCGCTCGTGCCGTACGCCTCGCGCCGGCGCATGGCGGCGAACAGCGCTTCACGGGAGTTCTCCTCGGCCCAGAGCACCGCGAGACCGCCCGGGTTGAACCACGGGCGATCGGGCAAGCCCGGCGGGAGCGAGTCGCGGACGGTGAGGCCCGCGCCCCCGTGACCGAGGAACCGGCTCTCTTCGACGGCGCCCGGGGTGCCGAGGTGCGTGTCGGTGCTGGCGATGACACCGTAGGCGAACGGGTTCTGCCCGAGCGATGCGAGGAGCTCCAGGCCCTTGCCCAGGGCGTGGCGAACGAAGTCGCTCTCGACGAGCGGGTCCGGGTCGCCGCCCAGGTTGGCCGAGCTGAGCGACGCGTAGGGCATCTTCTCGAAGTCGCAGAGCTCGTCGGACGCCGTCGAGCCGGGGAGGCACTCCGAGTCGCCCTTGTGCTGGAAGATCTCGACGAGCGGCTCGAGCTCGGCCCGGGCGCGCGCGTACGCGGCGTCGAATGGCGCCCCGCTCTGGTCGACCGCCTCGAACATCAGCCCGGAGCTCAGGTTCGAGTTGTGCGGGATCGTGAGCACGTCGCAGGCGCCCGCCGCGTCCAGACAGTCGGCGTAGAGGCGTTTCCACAACCCCTGCTCTTGGCCTTCGTCGAAGTACCCGGTGGGGTGCTCGGGCACGACGTGGTTTCGGAAAATGACGTTGCGGTGAAGGTTGAGCCCCCCGGGTGACCCCGACCATTCGTACGCGACGAACGAGGTGAACGCGCACGCGTCGGTGCGGTCGTAGGCCGCCTCGGCGCTGTCTTGCACCTCTCGCCAGGCGGCCGCGACGCTCGCGGTGCAGCCGCCCTCCTCGGGCGTGCAGGGGGTGGTGTTCTCGGCCGAGCTTTGGTCGAACGCTATCCGCAAGTTGAACGCGAAGAACGAGCCGTCGGGGTCGGACCGGTACATCTCGCAGGCGCCCGTTTCGTACTCCGCCGAGCCCTGGGTCGTGCAGCCGTGCACGACGCCGAGAAACTCGGCGTGATCCGTCACCGCCGCGAAGTCGAGCGGCCGGGGCAGCCGGAGAGAACGCAGCGGGGCGCCTGACGCGTCGTAGGGCTGCACGCCCACCTCTTCGCCGCGCGCGAAGCGGTAGGCATCGGCGACGGTCAGGCGGTTGCCCTGCGTGTTGGCGTCGAGCGACAGCGA
>CALKVR010001301.1 GCA_938004815.1 uncultured Polyangiaceae bacterium
CCGCATCCCCGCGAGCGCCCCCGGCAGGTCCTCGCTTCGAACCGCGAAGGGGACGTAGGCGTACCCGAGCCCGAGCGCGCGATAGCCGGCGTCGTGCATGCTCGCCCCGAGCATTACGGGGTGGAGCGACATCGAGCCGCAGAGGACGACAGGCGGTCTGGCCCGTTCCATGGCCAGGGAACGTAGCAGCAGACCCGCCGACAAGAGGTCTTGGCAATGAGGCCCGAAGGCGGGCAAGCTTCGAGCATGTCGTCGCTGCTCCGGTGTGCCGTCGCCACCGCGCTCCTTGCTTGCTCGTCCGGAACCCCCGAGCCCACTTCCACGGGCGGGCCCGAGCCCGATCCGATGGCGTCTGCCCCGGCCGAGCCGACCGCTCCGCCCGAGCCGACGGCCGAGCCATCGTCGCCTCCGGCTGCGACCGGCTCGCCCGCCTCTCGCGAGATCATGCGCAAAGACTGCCAAGCCCTCGCCGCGAAGTACGGCGACCTCGTGCGCAGCGACGAGGCCGCGAAGCTGAACCCCAAGCTCACGACCGCGCAGCGCGACACGGCCAAGGCGAACATCGACAAGGCCGCGCAGGCGCTCGCGGCGCGGTTCGCCGAGGGCTGCGAGTCGAGCTTGCTCGGGAAATTCGCGGAAGAGGCAGCGCTCCAGTGCGCGATGAGCGCGAAGCGGCTCGTCGACTTCGACGTCTGCATGAACGGGCCCGCTGCGCCGCCGGGCGAGTAGCGCTAGGATCGGCCGGTGAGCGCACCCGAACAGGCCCCGAGCGCACCGCCTGCCGACGCCGCGCGGGCGTTCCTCGAGGCCGAGGTCGACGCCGCGCTCGCTCCCTATCGGGCATCGATGCCTGCCGAGCAGCTCGCTTGGGTCCGCGAGCAGCTCCTCGAGGGCGCCGTCGACGCCGACGGGCTCGCCGCGCTGGTTCGCGCCGCGGTGCCGCGGGCCGTCGACGACAGCGGTGAAGTCTTCTACTCCTTGAAGCCCCGCCCCTGACCGTGCCGCCCCGCGATCCCGACGACGTCGACAGGGCCGCCGCCGCTCACCGAGACGGGCTGTTCGCCGAGGCGCTCGTCGCCGTCGATCCGCTCGCGATCAAGCTCGCGCGGCAGCTCGGGGCGCTCGGCGAGTCCGAGGAGCTCGCGGCGGTGGGCCGCGCTGCCCTCGTAGAGATCGTCGGCGCGTACGACCCCGGCAAGGGGCCGTTCTTGCCGTTCGCTCGCGCGCGGCTCAAGTGGGCGATGCTCGACAGCGTTCGCCGCGAGACGCACGGTCGGATGTTCTCGTCGCGCGCCTGCGCGCTCGCGGCGGCCGAGCGCGTCGCGCAAGAG
Source organism: uncultured Polyangiaceae bacterium (assembly GCA_938004815.1). Classification (GTDB taxonomy): domain Bacteria; phylum Myxococcota_A; class Polyangia; order Polyangiales; family Polyangiaceae; genus Xiheicaenibacterium. The sequence goes on from CALKVR010001301.1 coordinate 1,332, forward strand.
GCGCGCGGTGAAGCGCCCGCACCGGGCCTCCCCGAAGAAGCGCACGTGAAGCGGCTGCGGGGCGTCCTCGCCGCACAGGCGGCGGCGATGGTCGCGTCGCTCGCCGCCCCGTTCGCCGACGAGGGCACGAGCACGGGCGAGCAGCGGGTCGTCGCGCGACGCGGGGGCCGGCCCCGCGAGCCGAGCCCCGAAGACATCTTGCTCCTGCGCAGGCAGCGCGACGCGCTCCGCGACGCCGTCGCGAGGCTCGAGCCGCGCGCGCGCGAGATCGTCGAGCGGCACTACTTCGGCGGCGAACGCTTCGACCACATCGCCGAGAGCCTGGGCGTCTCCAAGAGCTGGCTCAGCCGCCTGCACGCTCAGGCGCTCGAGCAGCTCGGTGAGGCGATGAAGGGCCACGGGTGAGGGCGAGCGCGAGGGCATTGTGAAGTCCGCTCCGCGCGGTCTCGCCATGTAGCGGCGGCCCCTCGGGCCGTTTGCCCCACGCTATGTGGCTGAAATTGCTCTGGTTCTATAGCTGGGGCGAAAGGGCTGTCGTTGGGGCTTGTCGCTATCGATATTGAAAGCTACATTCAACATCGATGTTCGTTTGCTGCTGCATGGGCGTTACCGACAGGGCGATCCGGCGAGCCATCGATCAGGGCGCCGCGACGGTAGAGGCGGTGGCCGCCTGCACCGGCGCCGGCACTCGCTGCGGCTCTTGCCGCCCCGAGATCCACGGGATGCTGCGCGCCGCCGCCGGCGAGGAGCCGTCCTTGGCGGCGTGCCCCGCTCCCAGGCGCCTGCCGTTCTTCGCGGGCCCCGACGGCGATGGCGAGCCGGTCGCTCCGCCTAGCGTGCAGCCGGCCGCTTGACGTGGCGCGTGCTGCCTGACGGTGTTGTCTGCGCGCGCGTCGTGTTCGGCGCGCGCAGAACTGAAAACGAAAACGTCTTTCAGCTCGAGCCGATCGCTTGACCCCCGGCCGCCCGTCGCCGAGCCTGGACGAATGAAAGGCCACAAGGAAGTCATCGAGGCGCTGAACGAGGTGTTGGCCGGCGAGCTCGTCGCCATCAACCAGTACTTCTTGCACGCCAAGATGTGCAAAAACTGGGGCTTTCACGCGCTCGCGAAGAAAATTCGCGACGAGTCGATCGACGAGATGAAGCACGCCGACGAGATCATCGACCGCATCCTCTTCCTCGAGGGGCTGCCGAACCTCCAGCGGCTCGACAAGCTCCACATCGGCGAGACGGTTCACGAGCAGTTCAAGTGCGACCTCGCCCTCGAGCATGACGCGGTGAAACGGCTTCGTGACAGCATCGCGCTCTGCCGCGACAAGGGCGATCGCACCAGCGAGGATCTGTTCGCGAGCATCCTCGAGGCCGAAGAAGAGCACATCGACTGGATCGAGACGCAGCTGGGGCTGATCGAGACCCTGGGCGAGAAACACTACCTGGCGCAGCAGCTCCACGAGAGCTGATCGCCCCACGAGAGACCTGATGGCGGTGGTCGGCGCGCCGGCGCGTCCGGGGGTGGTCGCGCGCTCGCTTCTCGGGTAGAACGTCACCGGGGATCATGGCCAAGGTTCTCGTCGTCGACGATCAGCGCAACATGCGCACGACGCTAGCGATGATGCTGCGCGGCGCCGGCTATGAGGTCGATGAGGCCAGCGACGGCGCCCAGGGCGCCGAGCAGGGCGCGCGCGGCGCGTTCGACCTCGTCCTCACCGACCTCCGGATGGGCTCGCAGGATGGCATCAGCGTGCTCCGCGCGGTGAAAGAGGCCGAGACGAACACCGAGGTGATCGTCATGACCGCCTACGGCACGATCGAGAGCGCGGTCGAGGCGATGCGCCTCGGGGCGTTCGACTACATCCAGAAGCCGTTCACCGAAGAGGAGCTCCTGGTCAAGGTCCAGCGCGCGATCGAAAAGCGCAACCTGGCCGGGCAGGTCCAGCTCCTCACGACCGAGTTCAAAGAGCGGTACAAGTTCGAGAACATCGTCGGCCGCTCGCAGGCGGTCCGCGACGTCCTCGGCCGCATCGTCAAGGTGGCGCCGACCGACGCCACCGTCCTCATCCAGGGCGAGAGCGGCACCGGCAAGGAGCTCGTCGCCAAGGCCATCCACGCCAACTCCAAGCGCGCCGATTGCCCGTACGTGCCGGTGAACTGCGCCGCCATCAGCGAGACGCTCCTCGAGAGCGAGCTCTTCGGCCACGCGCGCGGGTCGTTCACGGGCGCCATCAGCGCGCGCAAGGGCCTGTTCGAAGAGGCCGAGGGCGGGACGTTCTTCTTCGACGAGATCACCGAGACCCCGCTCTCGTTCCAGGCCAAGCTCCTCCGCGCGATCCAGGAGCACGAGATCCGCCGCGTGGGCGAGAACAAGCCCATCCGCGTCGACGTTCGCATCGTGGCCGCCACCAACCAAGACCTCTTGACCGCCGTCGCCGAGAAGCGGTTCCGTCAAGATCTGTACTATCGCCTCAACGTGGCGCGCTTCGTCCTGCCCCCGCTCCGCGAGCGGCGTGAGGACATCCCGCTGCTCTTTTCTCACTTTCTCGACAAGTACAACCGCAAGATGAACCAGCGCGCGCGCCTGGCCGACGGCGTCTACGAAGCCCTCATGGGCTACGACTTTCCCGGCAACGTGCGCGAGCTCGAGAACATGGTCGAGCAGGCGGTGGCGCTCTCCGGCGGCGGCGTCATCACCGTCGACGACGTGTTGCCGACGCCCACTCAGACCACGCGCTCCGCCGCCGGTGGCCGCACCCTCGCCGACGTGGTCGACGGCGCCGAGCGCCAGGCGATCGAGGCCGCGCTCCGCGACATGGAGGGCAGCCGCGACCGCGCCGCCGAGGCGCTCGGGATCAGCGCGACCACGCTGTGGCGCAAGATGACCCGGCTCGGCATCACCTATCCGTCGTCGACCTCAGGCTGACGCGCGACCGAGCCGCCCTCGTTCCCGACGTGCGCATCGATCTCTTCGACTACGAGCTCCCCGAGCACCTCGTCGCGGATCGCCCCGCGGCCGAGCGGGACGGCGCGCGCCTGTTGGTGATGGCGACGGGGGCGGCGCTCGACGATCGCATGGTGCGCGACCTCCCCGAGCTGATCGCGCCGGGCTCGCTCGTCGTCGTCAATGACACGCGCGTCATCCCGGCTCGGCTCTACGGCGCGAAGCGCTCTGGTGGCAAGGTCGAGGTCCTCCTCACCGAGCGTGAGGCGGGGGGGGGCGACACCGAGCGGTGGCGCGCCCTCGGTCGCGCATCGAAGCCGATCCGGCCCGACGCCGTGCTCGACCTCGATGGCGGCATCACGGTGCGGGTGCTGAGCGTCGAGCGTGACGGGAGCCTCCGAGTCGAGCTGACGGTGGCGTCAGGCACGGTGGCAAGCGCCGTCGAGCGCGCCGGGCACGTACCGCTGCCGCCCTACATCCGCAGGCCCGACGAGGCCGAGGATCGCGCGCGGTACCAGACCGTGTTCGCGCGCGAGCCTGGGGCGGTCGCGGCGCCCACCGCGGGGCTCCACTTGAGCCAGCGCCTGCTCGACGCCCTGGCCGCGCGCGGCGTGGTGATCGCGCCGGTCACGCTCCACGTGTCGCTCGGCACGTTCCAGCCCGTCAAGGTAGAGGACCTCGACGACCACGACATGCACGAAGAGGTCTACGCCGTGTCTGCATCGACGGCGGACGCGGTGGCGTCCGCGCGCGCGCGCGGGGCGCCCGTGGTGGCGGTGGGGACGACCGCGGTCCGCGCTCTCGAGTCGGCCGCGACCGCCGACGGCGTGCGGGCCGGCGCGGGGCGAACGCGGCTCTGCATCCAGCCGGGCTACCCGTTCCGCGTCGTCGACAGGTTGATGACAAACTTTCACCTGCCGCGGTCGACGCTCCTCGCCCTGGTGTCGGCGTTCGCGGGCCGCGACCCCGTCCTCGCCGCGTACCGTCACGCCGTCCGCGGCGGCTACCGCTTCTTCAGCTACGGTGACGCTATGCTCATCGATCGATCCGAGGCGCGTTGACGAGCCCGCTCGCCTTTCGTGTGCTCGCGACCGACGGCCTGGCTCGCGGGGGCGAGATGACGACGGCGCACGGCGTGGTGCCGACCCCCACGTTCATGCCCGTCGGGACGCAAGGCGCGGTCAAGACGCTGACCCCGGCCGAGGTGGCGGCCACCGGTGCGCGGATCGTGCTCGGGAACACCTACCACCTGTGGCTGCGTCCGGGCGCCGAGGCGGTGGCGGCCCACGGCGGTCTCCACGCCTTCACGCGGTGGCCCCACGCGATGCTCACCGACTCGGGTGGGTTTCAGGCCTTCTCGCTCGCCGAGCGCCGCACCGTCTCCGAAGACGGCTTCGTGTTCCGGTCGCACCTCGACGGTAGCCGGCACGCGCTCACGCCAGAAGATGCGATGCGGGTCCAGGGGCTCTTGGGGGCCGACATCGCGATGCAGCTCGACGTCTGCCCGCCGGGGGGCGCGCCGCCCGACGAGCTCGAGCGCGCGTGCGCCACGACGACCCGGTGGGCGCGGCGCTGCCTGGCCGCGCGCCGCCCCGATCAGGCCGTGTTCGGGATCGTGCAGGGCGGGTGCGACGTCGCCCTCCGCCGCCGGCACGCGGCCGAGCTCGGCGAGCTGCCGTTCGAGGGCCTCGCCCTCGGCGGCTTCAGCGTGGGTGAGCCCATCGAGACGATGCACGCCGTCTTGCCCGACGTCGCCCCCGCGCTCGACGCGGCGCGGCCGCGGTACCTGATGGGCGTCGGCACGCCGCGCGATCTCGTGATCGCCATCGGGGCCGGCGTCGACATGTTCGACTGTGTGCTCCCGACGCGCAACGCTCGCAACGGGCAAGCGCTGCTCCGCGAGGGCAGGGTGGTCATCAAGCAGGCCCGCTACAAAGACGATCGCGAGCCGATCGATCCGTCGTGCGGTTGCCCGGCTTGCCGGGGCGGCTACGCGCGCTCGTACCTGCGCCACTTGTATCTTTCGGGAGAGATCCTCGCGCTGCGGTTGTTCTCCGAGCACAACCTGCACCTCTATGGACAGCTGGTGGCCGAGGCCCGCGCCGCGATCGGCGCGGGCACGTTCGCGAGCTTCCGAGAGCGGTGGGCGCGCGCGGGCGTGGGCGACAGAGAGGGTGGCTAGTTTGGAAGGACGAGCGTACTCTCGGTCGTTCGCGACGTGACCGAGCAACCGAAGAAGGCCATCGGCCGCATCCTGTTGGAGCAGCGGGCCATCAGCCAGGCGGATCTCGATCGTGTCCTCGCGAGGGAGCGCCCCGGCGCGCCGCCGCTCGCGACGCGCCTCATCCAAGAGGGGCTCGTGTCCGAGCTCGACGCGCTCAAAGCGCTCTCGGCGCAGCGCGGCGTCCCCGGGATCGATCTCGCACAGGTTTGCATCCTGCTTGCCCATCTCGGCAGCGTCCCGCGCGACATCGCGCTCGTGCACAAGCTCTTGCCCGTCCTCGAGCGGCCCGACCGAGTCTTCTTGGCGATGGCCAACCCCGAAGAGCGCAAGGTCCTCGAGGAGCTCGAGTTCGTCACCGGCAAGCGGGTGTTCGCGTACATCGCGCTCGAGGGCCAGCTGCTCCGGACGATCCGCGACGCGTACGACGCACGCGATCGCGGCGAGACGCACTTCGTCGGGCCGAGCTGTCCAGCCGAGGTGATCGCGCGAGCCGGCTTGGATCCGGCCGCCTACCAGCGGCAAGCGGCGCCCGCACCTGCGCCTCTGCCCGCACCGCCGCCGGCGCAGGCTACGCCACAAAAGCCGCCGCAGAAGCCGCCGCAGAAGCCGCCGCCGATGCCGCCGAAGCCGCCGCCCGCGCCGCCGGCGCGGCCGCCGCCGCTCCCGCGCGACGAGCCAGCGGACTCGGGACAGAAGCGCGGCGTCTTCCGCGACGCCCCCGCCGACACCGAGTCGCTGCTCTTCCGTCCGTCCACCAGCTCGTTCCCCGCGGTGCAGCAGACGGTGGTCGTCGACGAGAAGATGCAACGCGTGGTCGACGCCGAGGTCAGCGAGGCCGACTTCGGCGACGTCGCCGAAGAGCTCTCGGTGGTCACCGAGCTGCCCCGGTCATCGCCCCCGCCGAAGGGCAACAACAAGAAGAAGGTGCTCGTCGTCGACGACGAGCCGGACATCCGGAAGCTCATCCGCAAGATCCTCGAAGAGCGGGGACACGAGGTGGTCGAGGCCGATCGCGGAAAGCTCGCGCTCCAGATGGTCAAGCTCGAGGCGCCCGACCTCGTCATCCTGGACGCCATGCTGCCCGAGGTCCACGGGTTCGACATCGCCAAGCGCATCCGCGGCTCGAGCCCGCGGCGCTCCCGGTGCGGCGCGGCGCCGACGTCCGGGGGGCGTTGACCGATGGCGAGGACTTCGAACTGCTTTTCGCCGTCGCGGGCCGCGCCGATCGCGGCACC
>CALKVR010001302.1 GCA_938004815.1 uncultured Polyangiaceae bacterium
GTTCAAAGCGCGCGCGAGCCACGCCGCGCAGGTCCAATCTCGGGTGAAGAAGCTCGAGAAGATCGAGAAGGTCGAGCCGCCGAAGAAGCGCCGGATCGTCGAGTTCGACTTCAGGTCGCCGCAGCGCTCGGGCGAAGACGTGGTCAAGCTCGACCACGTGGCCAAGGCCTACGGGAAAAAGGTCATCTACGACGACCTCGATCTCCTGGTTCGGCGGCGCGAGCGCTGGTGCGTCATGGGCGTGAACGGCGCCGGCAAGTCGACGCTCTTGAAGCTCGTCGCGGGGGCAGCCGCCCCCGACACGGGGGAGGTCACCGTCGGCGCGAGCGTCAAGCTCGGCTACTTCGCGCAGCACGCGATGGATCAGCTCGACGCCGACAAGACCGTCATCGAAATGCTCCAGGCGAGCTTTCCACTCGCGACGATCGGCTCGCTCAAGACGCTCGCGGGGGCGTTCGGGTTCACCGGTGAGGACACCGACAAGTCGTGCCGCATCCTCTCCGGCGGAGAGAAGGCGCGCGTCGTGCTCGCGATCATGCTCTACAACCCGCCGAATTTCCTCGTCCTCGACGAGCCTACCAACCACCTCGACATGGCCACCAAGGAGACGCTGATGAAGGCGCTCGCCGACTTCGACGGCACGATGCTCTTCGTGTCGCACGATCGCGCGTTCCTCTCCGCGCTCTCGAACCGGGTGCTCGAGGTCGGCACCGACGGCGTCAAGACGTACGGCGGCGGCTACAACGAGTACGTGGCCGCTACCGGCTACGAAGCCCCCGGCATCCGCGCCTGAGCCGCCGGCGCTACCGCTGCGTGCGCATCGTGGGGTGCAGCCCGCTCACGCGACAGAACGCGCGAATGGCCAGGATGGCCTCGGGCGGCCCGTCGATGAACTGCACGACCGTCACCTCGCCATCGCGGCGCAGAACGGTGGCGTTGGTCTCGACCCCGTAGCCGATGGGGAGCTCGAAGTAGACGCTGACGCGGTCGCCCGGCCGCAGCTCGACCTCGGTGCGCAGCGCCAAGCCGCCGCCGGAGACGTTGACGCTCCGCGCCGTGGTGGTCTTGCTCGAGGTCTCGACGAGCACCGGCCGGTCCAGGGCGGCGCGGCGAAACGCGCGGCGCTCTTCGCCGCTCGTCATCGCTCGACCCTGGACGTCGCCCATCACGCCAGCCCCCGATGCATCCCTCGCGCCACGCGGCGAGGCCGCGATTTGGGCCATTTCATCGGCTGGCGTGCGCCTCCTACATGATTTCGGTTGTCGGGGCCCGCTACTTTGTGCGGACCCTGAATAGGGCAAGCCCCCACTCGTCAGTGGTTGGCTCACCTGTGGCGCGGCGGGGCCCGCCTACGATTTCCCGAACCACACCGTCTTGGCGTTGGTGAACGCGCGCGAGCCGTGCGGCCCCAGCTCACGCCCGTAGCCGCTCCGCTTCACCCCGCCAAAGGGCACACGCGGGTCGGACGCGACAGCGGCGTTCACGAAGGTCTGCCCCGCGTCGATCTCGTCGACGAAGCGGGCCACCTCGGCGTCTTCGCGTGTCCACACGCTGCTGCCGAGGCCGAACGGCGTCGCGTTGGCGGCGCGGATCGCGGCGTCGACATCCTCCACGCGAAACAGGCTCGCGACCGGCCCGAAGATCTCCTCGTCGTGTGCGGGCGCACCGCGCGGGATGTCGGCGAGGACGCCAGGGCGAAACCAGAAGCCCCGCTCGCCGAACGGCGCGCAGCCGGTGAGCACGCGGGCGCCCGCGTCCACCGATCGCTTCACCTGGTCGGCCACGTCGCGCCGGACCGACTCGAGCGCGAGCGGGCCGACGTCGGTGTCGGGGTCGCTCGGGTGGCCGACCGATAGCGCTTCGAACGCCGCCACCATGCGCTCCTCGAAGGCGGCGTAGACGTCGCGGTGCACGATGAACCGCTTGGCGTTGATGCACGACTGCCCGTTGTTGAGGGTGCGTGAGGCGACCGCGGCCTCGACCGCCGCGTTCAGATCGGCCGACGGCATGACCACGAACGCGTCGCTCCCGCCGAGCTCGAGCACCGTCGGCTTGATCAGCTTGCCGGCCAGGGCCGCGACGGCCGCGCCCGCACCCTCGCTCCCGGTGAGGGTGGCCGCCACCACACGACGATCGCCGAGCACGCGTTGCACGGCGGCCGACTCGATCAGGAGCGTCTGAAAGACGCCCTCCGGAAAGCCCGCGCGGACGAGCAGGTCTTCGATCGCGAGCGCGCAGCGAGGGACGTTCGACGCGTGCTTGAGGAGCCCGACGTTGCCCGCCATCAGCGCCGGCGCGACGAACCGGAACACCTGCCAAAAGGGGAAGTTCCACGGCATGACGGCGAGCACGGGGCCGAGCGGCAGGTACCGCACGTAGCTCGAGCCCTCGGTCGGGATGGGCTCGTCGGCCAAGTCGCGCGCCGCGTGCTCGGCGTAATGGCGACAGACGCGGGCGCATTTCTCGGCCTCCGCCACCGCCGAGGCGAGCGTCTTGCCCATCTCCTCCGTCATCGTGCGCGCCAGACGATCCTTCTCTGCGTCGAGCAGCTCGGCCGCGCGCCGCATCGGGACGGCGCGCTCGGCCAGAGCGAGCCGGCGCCAGTGCGAGAACGCCTGCTCGGCACGATACAAGCGATGCTCGATGGCGTCGTCGCCGTGGGGCTCGAAGATCTCGCGCGTGACGCCGTCGGTCGGATCGGTGCTCGCGATCGTCATGACGAACGGCTACCACCGGTCCGGGTCGACGTCGAAGGCAGGGCACGACACGGTTGCCGCCCGGCCGCGCATCGCCCACGCTCGCGGTG
>CALKVR010001303.1 GCA_938004815.1 uncultured Polyangiaceae bacterium
ACCTCGCCTAGACGGTCGTCGAAGTTTGAAGCGAACTTCGGAGCCGGGACACTAGGGCTGCATCAGCTGGAGAAGAGCGGCGACGACGATAGGCTTGGTGAAGTGCGCCTCGAACCCGGCGTCCTTCGAGCGCTCGCGCGTGCGCTCGTCACCGTAGCCGCTCAGCGAGATGAGCCGAATCGACGGCGCTTCGCTGCGGAGCCGCGTCGCCAGCTCGAACCCATCGATGTCGGGCAGGCCGATGTCGAGGAGAGCCAGGTGCGGCTGGAAGGTCGCGAGCGCGCGCATCGCCTCGTCGGCGGTGTGGGCGATCTCGGCGACGTGCCCGTTCTGCGCCAAGATCTCTCCCAGCATCTCGGCTGCGTCGACGTTGTCGTCGACCAGGAGCACGCGGCGATTCAAGAGACCGCGCCGAGCCGCGCCGCCCCCGGGGCTGCCGTCGGAGATGGCACCGACGACGGGGATCTTCACCGTGAAGCGACTGCCCCAGCCCAGGCCGGCGCTCTCGGCGACCAAGGTACCCCCGTGCCTCTCGATGATGCTCTTCGTGAGCGCGAGGCCAAAACCCTGGCCGTCACCCGGGAGGTCGAATGGCAGCGGCGACGTCTCGGCTACGAAGATGAGCGGCAGACGTCGTGGGTCGATACCCGCGCCCTGATCTTCGACGGCGAGCGTCGCCGTCTGGCCGTCGCCGCTGGCCGCAAGGGTCACCTTGGTGCCGGGCGCGCTGTTCTGCAGCGCGTTGCGCAAGAGGTGACCGACGGCCTGGCCCATTCGATCGAGATCGACCTCGAGCTCGATCGTGTGCAGCGGCGGAAGCAGCTCCAGATCGCGCTGCCTGGGCTCGAGTAGAGGCGCGACCGCCTCGACGGCGCGCTCCATCACGTTGAGCAGGCCGGTGGGGCGCTTCTTCAGCTCGAACGTCGCGGCTCGACTCATGGGCAAAGGCAGCCCACGAGAAGTAGCGAACGTCGGCCGCCTCGTCGATGTGACGAGACGCCACACACGCCGTAATGGCAGTGCGAATCGAACGATCGCGCCGATCGCTATGGCCGATCGACCGCCCCCTGGCCACCCCCGTGCCTGCTAGCCCGCGAGCTTCTTGACCGCCGCGAGCAAGAGCTCGGGCTTGAAAGGCTTCACGATCCAACCCTTGGCGCCAAGCTCCTTGGCTTTGGCGACCAAGCGCGGCTCGGCCTCGGTGGTGAGCATCAAGAACGTGAGCTTCGAGCGCGTCTCTTCTTTCAGCGAGTCGAGCATGTCGAGCCCGCCGAGGTTCGGCATGTTGACGTCGCAGAGGACGAGCGACGCGTCGGTGTTGGCTTCGATCTTGGCGATGCCGTCCTTGCCATCGACGGCTTCCACGATTTCGAAGCCGGCGCCCCCGAGGGTGTTCTTCCCCTGCATACGGGCCGTACGCGAGTCGTCCACGATGATGATCTTCTTCATTTCGAGCCTCGATCGGTGGGAGTCGGTCAGAACAGCATCATGTCGAACGACGCGTCCGACTCCTCAGCTGCGAGGGGTTCGTCGTCTTCTTCGCGGATGACGACCTCTTTATCCATGTAGGCGTCGAGGACGACGCGGAGGCTGTGGGGCCCATCCTGAAAGGACAGACCGACCGCGCTCTCGCCCGGGAGGGCGACGCGGACGTCTCCGCCGATCACCGAGGTCGGGATGCCGAGCTCGATGCCGACTCCTTGGCGGAGCAAGCTCGTCTTGAGGTTGCCGACGAGCAAGTTGGCCAGCTCGCGCGACCAGTCGATGAGGTTCTCGAGGTCGTGCTCGGGCGAAGGCGACGAAGCGCTGATCACCTCGAGCGGCGCGGTGAAGAGAAGCGACCCCGCCATCTTTTGCCCCGTAAAGGGCAGGATCGAGAGCGGGTCGGCCCAGCGCGACTCTTGGATCGCGAACGTGCCGTTGTAAGTCGCGGGCATGTCCAGCGACGCGAAGAGCCTCTCGGCGGCGACGCGGGCCACCTGCGTGAGCGCGACGCGGTTCTGACCCGTCGGGCCGTTCGACCACCGGTTGGGACGTGACCTTCGGAAGGGAATCATGGGCTGGTCGAGGGGACGGCACGCGGCCAGGGTTCCTTAACCCCACCTCTAAAGCATCGGTGCGGGCGCTCCGTATCCGCGGGTGGTGAAATCGCTCCGAGGCTCGTTATCCATCTCCCTCCGTCTCGCGCTCGGGATCACGGCCCTGGCGCTGGTGATCACGGTCAGCCTGACGGCATGGCTGCTCACCGGTCAGCTGCGCGCCGCCGATCAGGCGCTCGAGCGAAAGACGGTCGCCTACGGCCGCCTGGCGTCGAGCCAGCTCGAGCCCGCGGTGGCGTTCGACGACACCGAGACCGCCCGCGAGGTGTTCCAGGCGCTCCAGCTGGATCGCGAGGTCGTGGGCGTCGCGCTCTACGGCAAAGACGGCTCGCTCCTGGCATCCGGTGGCGACAGCCGCGCGGACCTCGGTGAGGTCTCGGGCAGGAGTGCGACCATCCGGCGAACGGCCGAGCGCATGATCCTCGTCGCGCCGGTCAGTCCCCGTGAGGGGGGACGGGGCTTCGTGGTCCTCGAGGTTTCGGTGGCGTCGTTGGCGCAGGCGCGCGCCGAAATGATCCGCGCCGGCGGCGCCGTCGCGCTGGGCGGTCTGCTCCTCGGGCTCGCCGGCGCGCTCGTCATCGGCCGCTCGCTGCGCCGCCGCTTGGCGCGTCTCTCCGATGCGGCCGCCGCCGTGTCGCACGGCGATCTCTCGGGCAAGCCGGTACGGGACGCCGCGCGCGACGAGATCGGTCGGCTAGGCGAAGCATTCGACATCATGCTCGAGCGACTCAACGCGATGATCGCCGAGAACGCTGCTCGCGCGGCAGAGGAGCAGCGTCGGCTGGACGAGCTCGTCCAGCAGCGCACGAAAGAGCTCGACGAGCGCAATCGTGGAATGCGGTTTCTGCTCGACCACCTCGACCAGGGAGTGGTCAGCGTCGACTCGGCAGGCACGCTCGGCGACGAGCATTCGCGCGCCGTCGTGGAGTGGTTCGGCCCGCCTGTCTCGGGCGACGCGCTCTGGCAGTATCTCGCCGGCGTCTCGATCGCTCCGAGCCTGGAGGCGAGCTGGGGAGCGGTCACGGACGGTTTCCTCCCGCTCGAGCTCGCGCTGGATCAGCTCCCCAAGAGGTTCGTCAGCGGCGATCGAACCTTCGAGATGGTGGTGAGCCCGGTCGATGGCGGCCGCTTCATCGTCTTCTTCTCGGACGTGACGGCAGAGGTCGAGCAGGCGCGGGCGGCGGCGGGACAGCGCGAGCTCGCGGTCGCGTTCTCGTGCTTGGCCAAAGACCAGTCGGGCTTTTTGGCCCAGATGTCCGAGGCCGATCAGCTCGTGCACCGTATCGTCGCGGCCTCGTCGGTCGACGCTCAGCTCAAGCGCGACCTGCACACGCTGAAGGGCAACGCCGCGATGCTCGGCTTTGCGACCCTCGCCGACCGCTGCCACCATCTGGAGAACATCCTCGCCGAGACCGGCGATATCCCTGGCCGCTCCGAGGCCGAGGCGCTCGGTGACGCTTGGCGAGCCGTCTGGACGCCGGTCGAAGCTCTGTGCGCCGACCGCGCGGCGATGCTCTCGATCGATCGCGGTGAGCTTTCGTACGTGCGCCGCGCCGTCGAGTCGGGGCAGCCACGCGCCCGCATCCTCGAGGCGATTCGGGGCCTGGCGTACGAGGCTGCGCACAAGCGGCTCGCCTGGCTGGCCGACTGGGCCAAGGGCGCCGCCGAGCGACAGGGCAAGCCGGATCTCGAGGTCTCGATCGACGACGGCGGCGTCCGCTTCGACGAGGAGATCTGGGAGCCCTTCTGGTCATCGTGCATCCACCTGGTTCGCAACGCGGTCGCGCACGGCATCGAGGCGCCCGACGATCGCGAAGCGGCGGGTAAGTCGGCCGCAGGGAGGCTCGCGATACGTGTGGCAGTGACCGGCGACCGCCTCGTCGTCGCCGTGCGCGACGACGGCCGCGGCGTCGACTGGGGCGCCGTCCGCGTCCGCGCCGCGCGATACGGTCTGCCCCTCCGCACCCAGGAGGAGCTCACCGACGCTCTCTTTCATCGAGGCCTCACCACGCGACGAGAGGCCGACGAGCTCTCGGGCCGCGGCGAAGGTTTGGGCGCGGTGCGCGAGGCCGTGCGCGCCCTCGGCGGCAATGTCGTCGTCGCCTCCGAGAAGGGGCAGGGAACGGAGCTTCGGGTCGTGTTCTCGCTCGCCGCCGTGCAAGAGACCCTGTCGGTCCGACGCGGCGAGCAAGCGATGCAGGAGAAGGTGGCATGAGGTCGACGATCGCTGGGTTGTGTCTGCTCCTCGCCGGCTGTGAAATCAGCCCCGTCGAGGCGAGGTCGATGGATTGGGAGCTCGAGACGGCCGCGCCCGCGGCAAAGTCGCCGCCACCCGAGCGCGAGAGGCTACCCGCTGCGCCGCCGCCCCTGGGCGCGTCCGTCGCATCCGCCGCGCCGCCACCATCCTCACCGCCGCGCGACCCAGGCGCGTGCGGCGCCGCGGGGGGCCGCCCGTGCCCCCTGCAAGCGATGATGCGAGGCAGCGCGCAAGCGAGCGTCGTCCGCGGCGATTTCGCCGCCATCGAGAGAGCCTTCGCGCGTATCGGAGGGCTCGCGCCCGCCGGCTACGATGGATGGGCCGAGATCTCGGCGCGCGGCGCGCAGGCCGCTCGCGATCAGGACCTGGTCGCGGCAAAGGCCGCGTGCAGCTCGTGCCACGGGGCGTTCCGCGACAAGTACCGAGCGTCGAGCCTGCGATCGAAGGCTCTGCCGTAAAGATCGATCGGGTGCGTGACGTTCTGCCGATCATGCCGAGAGCGTCTCTGACGGAGCTGATGGCCCTATCGATCGTCGTGGCTGGTCTGGCGCCCGCTGCTGGCTGCGACACGCCCGCGGCGCCCAAGGAGGTCGCGATCGACGTCGCTCCGGCCGCGCCTGCAAGCGCAGCCGAGTCGCCCTCCGACGAGGTGAGCCCGCGGCTGCTCCGACGGTTTCAGCCGCTGGCCGCGGTGGCGGCCCCCGCCACGCCGGCCGAGGCCGCCAAGGTCGCGCTGGGGCGCAAGCTCTTTCACGACAAGTCGCTCTCGTCCGATGGGTCGATCGCGTGCAGCTCCTGCCATGACCTCGCTCGATTCGGCGCCGACGGGCGCGCCACCTCGCTCGGCGTCGGCGGACAGGTCGGGGCCCGGAACGCGCCCACCGTCCTCAACGCCGGCGCTCAGTTCCGGATGTTCTGGGATGGTCGCGCGGCGACGCTGGAGGAGCAGGCGAAGGGGCCGGTCCTGAACCCTGGGGAGATGGGGATGCCCGACGGCGAGACGGTTGCCAAGCGTCTCGCGAGCAGCGCAGAGTACCGCACCCTCTTCGCCCGCGCCTTTCCGGATATGGAAAAGCCGGTCACGTTCGACAACTACGCCATCGCGATCGCGGCGTTCGAGCGGACGCTCGTGACCCGCGGGCGGTGGGACGCGTTCCTCGAGGGTGACTCCTCTGCGTTGACCGCCGAAGAGAAGCGAGGCCTCAAGACCTTCCTCAACGCGGGGTGCATGGTGTGCCACACCGGCAAGATGCTCGGTGGCTCGATGTACGAGCGCGTCGGTGTGGTCGAGCCCTGGCCCAACCAGACCGACCCGGGGCGGTACGCCGTCACGAAGGACGAGGGGGATCGGATGATGTTCAAGGTGCCCACGCTGCGAAACATCGCCGAAACGGCGCCCTACTTTCACGACGGGTCGGCCAAGACGCTCGACGACGCGGTACGGATGATGGGCAAGCACCAGCTTGGCCTCGAGCTGACCCCCGAAGAGGTGTCGGCGATCGTCGTTTGGTTGACGAGCTTGACCGGAAGGCTCCCCGAGCCGCCCAGAGAGACCGCGCTCTGAGCGAGCGCGCGGCGACGAGCAGCTTGAACTTGTCGGCGAGGGGGAGCAGAGTCGACGTGTGCGTGCTCCTGGAAAACCCACCGGGGTCGGCGCGGTGGAGGCGTTCGCGTTCGTACGCGAGGTCAAGGACTACGCCATCTACATGATCGATCCGGAGGGCCGGGTCCTGACCTGGAACGACGGCGCGCGAGCGATCAAGGGGTACGAGCCCGAAGAGATCATCGGCGAGAGCTTTTCTCGGTTCTTCACGGAAGAGGACGTCGCGTCCGGGCGGCCCGCACGCCTGCTCGAGCGCGCGAGGCAAGAGGGCAGGGTCGAGGACGAGGCGCTCCGGGTGCGCAAGAGCGGCGAGCGGTTCTGGGCCGACGTCGTGATCACGGCCGTCCATGGCGCCGAGGGCGAGCTGCTCGGCTTCGTCAAGGTGACGCGCGACCTGACCGAGCGGCGCAACGCGCTCGAGCTGCTCCGCGGGAGCGAAGAGCGCATGCGGCTCCTCGTCACGAGCGTGAAAGACTACGCGATCTTCATGCTCGACGCCCACGGCCACGTCTCCACGTGGAACGCCGGCGCGGAGCGCATCAAGGGGTACTCGGCGGCCGAGATCATCGGCCGGCACTTCTCGGCCTTCTACCCCGCCGAGGTCGTCGCGGCCGGGCACCCCGCGTTCGAGCTCGATGTCGCGTCGCGCTTGGGCAGTTACGAAGAAGAGGGCTGGCGCATCCGGAAGGACGGAACGCGCTTCTGGGCCAGCGTCGTCATCACCGCGATCCGAGACGAGACGACGAATGAGCTGCGCGGGTTCGCCAAAGTCACGCGCGATCTCACCGAGCGGCGGCGGATGCAGGAAGAGACGCGCTCCGCGGTGGCCGAAGCCGTAGCAGAGCGCAGCCGCGCCGACGCGGCCCAGACCGAGCTGCGGCAGCGTGACGAGTTCATCTCGGTGGCAGCGCACGAGCTCCGCACGCCGCTGACCGCCTTGTCGTTGAAGCTCCAGGGCGCGGTCGCGTTGCTGAAGAAATCGGCGAGCGGCGGCGCGCCGAGCCAGATCGAGGGCCGCCTCGCCGGTGCCCAGCGACAAGCCGACCGCTTGACCGAGCTCGTCGAGCGCTTGCTCGACGTGTCACGGATCGTCCGCGGCGGTCTGGCGATGAGCCTCGAGGAGGTCGATTTGGGCGCCGTCGTTCGGCACGTCGCCGACGATTTTCGTGATCCGGCGGCGCAAGCGGGCTCGCCGATATCGGTCGAGGGGCCGGATTCGGTCGTGGGGCGCTGGGACCGCAGCCGCCTCGAGCAGGTCGTCGTGAACCTCGTGGGCAACGCGCTCAAGTACGGCGCCGGCAAGCCCGTCCGCCTGGTCCTCACGGAGGCGACCGATGTGGCGCGACTTCGGGTGGTCGACGAGGGGATCGGCATCGCGGGCGAAGACGTCGAGCGCATCTTCACGCGGTTCGAGCGAGCAGCCCCGACGCGGCACTTCGCCGGGCTCGGGTTGGGCCTCTACATCACGAAGAGCATCGTCGAGGCACATCGGGGTAGGATCTGGGTGAGCAGCGCCCTGGGCGCCGGCTCGACCTTCACGGTGGAGCTCCCCCGTGACCCGAACGCTCCGAAGAAAGCCGACTAGCCACCGATGATGCCCGTCTGCGAAAGCATGGTAATGGTCGTCGAGGACGACATCGACGTGCGCGAGTCGCTGGTCGAGGCGCTTCAGGATCACGCGTACCAGCCCGTCGATGTCGCCAATGGTCAAGAGGCGATCGAGCGCCTGCGCACGGGGCCGCAGCTACCCTGCGTCATCCTGCTGGACATGATGATGCCGGTGATGGACGGCTGGCAGTTTCGGGCCGCGCAGCGCGCCGACCCGGCGCTCGAGAACATCCCGGTCATCGTGCTGAGCGCGCACGCCGACGTGAACGAGGCGGCCGATCGAATGGGCGTCGCCGGTTGCCTACGCAAGCCGGTGACCCTCGAGGCGCTGCTCCGCACCATCGATCGATTCTGTCGTCCGCAGCAGCCCTGATGTCCGCGCGGTGTCATCGGCGGGGGCGATCGAGCCGATCACGGTGACGGAGGCGACCAGCGGTCTATGCTGATGGGTGCATGAGCCCCACGACCATTCTCATGATTGATCATGACGAAGATGTCATGAATTTGCGCAAGGCCTCGCTCGAGGCGGCGGGGCTGCGCGTGCTGACGTGGCCTTGGTCGGCCTCGAGCATGCCCACCGTTCGGCCGCCGCCGGAGCTGGTGCTGGTCGAGATCGACAGTCTCGACGGCCAGCCGCTGGCGGACTTCGTGCGGCAGGTGGCGAAGATCGCGGGGCGCAGCGTCGTGCTGATCGGCGACCCTGCCGTGATCGATCTGCCGGGCAAGGCGCGCCGGGCCGGGGCGCTCGGGACCATTGCGAAGACGCTCGATGGCGACGAGCTCGTGCGCCAGGTTCGCGCCCACCTGAGGCGCAAGCAGCGCTTCACCGGCAGAAACGAGCCACTGACGGCCGAGGCGCTCGACGCGCTACGTCGCGACAAGGGGTAGGCGGGCGGGCGCGACCGAACGTCCGGGCTCGCCGCCACGGGTGGGTGTCGCGGGACGCCCCACGCGAGGCTTCACGTCACGTCGGCGGTGGGGACCTTTGAGCTGCAACGGCGGCGGCATCAGCGTAGCCGCTCAGGAATGGTCTCGCGCCGCATCGACGAGGGGTGGCGCTCGGCTTGCAAAGCGGCCAGACGCCATGGTTGCTCCGAAGCACGCCTCCCAACCGTCCCGCGGGAGCCACACGCGTCTATCGATCACGATGATTCGAGCCGCGCAATCGGCGCTCAGCTGTGCGTCCGCGCTCGAGAACGGCAACCGCGCCATGGCGCTCGGGTACCTGCAGGGCTTACGGGAAGCGCTGGCCGAGCTCGAGCGGCTGCACCTGACCTATGGCGAAGACTTGAAGGCGCTCCGCCGCCATGAAGAGAACCTGACGGAGAAGATGCGAACCTCGAGCGCGCGCTCGTCGCCGACGCCGCACCCCTCGGCGTGGGCCGACGAGCCGTCGAATGATGGTTGAGGCCGCGAGAGGCTCGATTCGGCCCAGGTATGAGGTCGATACCGGCGGGGGTATACAAGCCGGGGCTCGAGGTGACATAGTCCCGGCCCAAGATGCCCCGAATCCAATCCGCCCGTGCGAAGCAGAACCCTCCCAACAGCCAGCTGCAGGCGTTCTTCGGCGATCCGAGCGCGCTGCGCGCCCTCTACGATCGCGACGCCGCGTTTCGGAAGAGCGTCGACGCTGCTATCGCAGGCTCCTCGGAGCTCACCCGGCCTTGGGCGCGCCAGCTCGGCCTGCCCGACTACGCCGACGAGGCGACCATTCTCGCCGCGCTGAGCGCGCGCCTTCGCGGCGGCTCGGGCAAGGCGGGATCGAAGTCGGCGAAGGCGAAGCCGTCCAAGGCAAAGGCACCCAAGGCCGCGGCTCCCCGCGCGAAGGGTGCCCGGCCGAAAGCCGCGAAGGCCGCGAAGACCAAGCCGGCCGGGGCTGGCAAGTCGGTGGATAGTGCCAAGCTGCGGGCCGACATCGAACAACGCCTACGCGGCGGCGGCGCCAAGGGGATGCGAGCCGAAGAGCTCTCGCTGCCCTTCCGCGCCATCAAGCCGATCTACAAGCGTGAGCTAGAGAAGCTCCTCGCTGACCGGCGCATCTCCAAGCGCGGTGACCGGCGCACGACCGTGTACACCTGGCTGGGTTGAGCCACCGGGGGGGGGCGCGCGCCGAGCTGGAACGGGTCCTCCCTGATCGTTCCGCCATGAAGATGGCGGAACAAGACAAGAAGGCCCACCTCATCGAGCTCTTGCGCGATTTCGACACGGCCATGCTGGTGACGACGGGGCAGGATGGGCTCGTCGCCCGGCCCATGGCGCTGGCAGAGGTCGCCGACGACGCCGGGCTCTGCTTCTCGACCAGCGTCGACAGCCCCAAGGTTCGCGAGATCGAGGCGAGCCCGACGGTCCTCGTCACGCTGCAGTCGCGAACCAAGTTCGTGTCTCTGCGCGGCCGCGCGACCGTCACGCGGGACCGCCAGCTGATCGAGCGCCTCTACAAGGAAGACTGGAAAATCTGGTTTCCCGGCGGCAAGGACGATCCGACGCTGGGTCTGATCGTCGTGCACGCGGACCAAGGGCAGTTCTGGGACAACTCGGGCAAGAACGGCCTCGTCTACGTGTACCGCGCGGCGAAGGCCTACCTCCAGGGCGAGAAGCCCGAGACCGACGGCGGCCAGGCCGCGAAGGTCGCTCTCTAGGGGGCCCCTAGGAGGCGGCTGCGCGCGGCGTCGTGATCGAGTACGCCCCTGCGTGAGCCTGCGGTGCGCCGCCGGCATCACGCAGGGGCTCCAGGCTCGTGACGATGGGCTCGATCGCGTGGCGCGACAGGCCGAGCCGCGGCAAGAGGCGGGTCGGGTCGGGGACGGTCTGCCCCGGGAGGGCTTCGAACCCCGCCGCGGTCGCGATGCTCCACCCCGCCAGCACGACGACTGCGGCCAGATCGCGCTCCGCCCGGTGGTGGTTGGCGATCACGCGCAGGATGGGGAGCGGAAGGTCCCATGCTTTGGCCAAGGCCTCGCCGACTCGCTCGTGGCTGCGCGCAACCTCGGCGCCAATCTGCTCCGTCGGGATCGGCTGGCCGCCGTCCGACGCGCAGTGCGAAAGGACGCTCAGGCACGCGAGCTCGCCGATATTGTGCAGGAGGCCCAGCGTTCGAAACTGATCGACGTCGTCACGGCCCATCATGCGCGCGATCTCGGCGGCGGCGTGTGACGTCGCGAGCGCGCTTCTCCAGCTGGCGGCCATGAACGAGCGATACGGCTCGGCGGACGCGGTGAACTGGCTCTCGTAGAGCGTATGGAGGGCCACTCGAATGAGCTCCCGGGTGCCCAGTCGGGTGCACGCTTCGTGGACGCTCTTGGGGTTCGCCGCGCCGAACGCGGGCGAGCAGACACGCCGCATCACGGCGGCCGCGAGCGCGGGGTCGCGTGCGATCAGCGCGCCGAGCTGGCTCATGTCGAGGTCGTCACGGTCGAGGAGGCGATGCAGATCCGTGATGCGCGGATCGAGGACGGGCACCTTGATCTTGGTGGCAGGGAACGACTCGAGCATTCCGCTGAGCACGATCGCGTGCTGGTCGCTCCCCGACTTCGATGTCGGCTGGACCGCCCAGGGATTGGCGACCGGGGTGTCGCGTTGTGGCCGCGGCCCCGGCGTCGGCCGCGCCGCGAGCACCCGCTCGAGCGAGACGCGCAGCTCGTCGACGGTGAACGGCTTCTTCAGGTAGTCGACCGCGCTGTCGCGAAACGCCTGGATCGCATCGTCCATGGTGCCGTCGCCGCTCATGGCGATGATGGGGACGGGGCAGCCTGCGCGCTTGAGCTCGCGCAGCACCGCGTGCCCCGATAGGTCGGGGAGGCGCATGTCGAGCAGCACGGCGACGCACGAGCCCTCTCGCATCCGCTGAAGACCGAGACGCGCGGTGGGGGCCAGCACCGGCTCGAAGCCGAGGTGGTTGATCATGCGCGCGAGCGCCTCCAAGAACCCGGGCTGGTCGTCGATCGCCAAGATGCGCTTCTGTGCGGAGCTCACATCGCCTCGTTCCTTGCCTCCCGCGGCTGCCTGGCTGAACGGCACGAGTCGCCCATGACCTAAGGCGCGCCGGCCCGACCGTTTGATTGTGATGCTTTAAGCCAGCGGCTCCGCGAGCCGTTCTCGCACGTCATGCGCACCCGCACCCGCTACCTGGCGCGGACTACCCTGGCGGTCTGGTTCGCATCCATGGTGCTCGTCGCGGGCGCCCTCATGGGGCGCCACCTCATCCCGCTGCCGGTGGCTCACGCGGCCGTCAGCGCAACGCGCGACCAAGGCTTCGCGGCGCTGCGCCTCTCCCGCGACGGCGCCACCTGGACGATGGTCCATGTGCTTTACGCCGATTGCGGCTGCTCGGGTCGCATCGTCGACCACTTGGTGGGCGGGCGCCGCCCGGCGGGAGTGCGCGAGGTCGTGCTGCTCGTCGGCGAGGGGGCGCTCGGCAAGCGCCTGGGCGCCGCAGGGTTCGAGGTCGTTCAGACGAGCGCCGACGAGCTGCGCGATGGGTTCGGCATCGAAGCGGGGCCGCTCCTCGCCGTGCTCGGCCCCGACGGCGAGGTCCGCTACGCCGGCGGGTACACCGCGCGAAAGCAGAGCCTCGCCATCCAAGACGTCGAGATCGTGGAGCGCCTCCGCTCCGGCGTGCGAGCCGAGGAGCTGCCGCTCTACGGCTGTCCCATCAGCCGCGGCCTGAGGGCCGCGGTCAACCCCCTCGGGCTGTGACTCGCGAGCGACCCATGCGGAAATTGATCGACTATCTCATCCTGCCCCGGACGATCTCGGCGTTCGAGCGCGCGTACCTGGCTCGAATGAACCGCGTCGGGCTGATCTTCTTCGCCCTGCACCTGCCGGCCTTCGTGATCCTCGCCGCCCTCAACGACACCGGCCCGCTCACCGCGCTGGCGCTGACGGCCGCGGTGCTCGTCGGGCCCGTGGTGGCGTACCGTTCGCTCGAGAACCCGCGCGCGGTATCGATCGTGTACGGCGTGACCGCGATGTTCATGGGCGGTCTCCTCGTCCACTTCGGGCAAGGCCCGATGCAGATCGAGATGCACTTCTACTTCTTCGCCCTCTTGGCGATGCTCGCGGTGTACGCGAACCCGCTCGTTATCCTCGCCGCGACCGTCACGGTCGCGCTCCATCACCTGGCGCTCTGGTTCCTCTTGCCGGCAAGCGTATTCAACTACGAGGCCCCGATCTGGGTCGTCCTCGTTCACGCCGCGTTCGTGGTGCTCGAGGCGACCGCGACCTGCTTCATCGCCCGCAGCTTCTTCGACAACGTCATCGGCCTCGAGAAGATCGTCCAGAACCGCACCGCCGAGCTCGACGCCCGAAACGCCGAGATGCGTCTCGTCCTCGACAACGTCGACCAGGGCTTCGTGAGCATCGACCGGTCCGGCGTTCTCTCGCCCGAGCGCTCGGCCGCGTTCGGTCGCTGGTTCGGCGACGCCGAGCCGGGGCGCACGCTCTTCGATCACCTCGAGGGCCGGTTCCCCGCGTTCGCGAGCCAGTCTCGCATCGGCTTCGACCAGCTGATCGACGGCTTCTTGCCGATCGAGATGACGCTCGACCAGATGCCGGGCGAGCTCACCACGCCAGACAGCACCTGGCGCCTCGACTACCGCCCCATCGGCGACGCCGAGCAGCCCGAGCGGTTCTTGCTCGTGGTCACCGACGTTACCGCCGAGCGGGCGCGTGTGCGCGCCGAGCAAGAGCGGAAAGAGACCCTCCACGTGCTGGAGCGCATGCTCACCGACCGCTCGGCCTTCCAAGACTTCCTCGAAGAGGGCACCGAGCTCGTCGAGGTCATCACCCGAGACGCGACCTCGACAGATGTGGTCGTGCTCAAACGTGGTTTGCACACCCTCAAAGGGAACGCCGCCATCTTCGGCCTGGAGAGCGTCGCCTCGCTCTGCCACGAGATGGAGACCCAGATGGTCGAGGGCGAGGGTCTGCCCAAGGTGGAGTCCGTCTCGGATCTCCAGGCTCGCTGGGAGCGGCTCTCGGCCGATGTGCAGCAGCTCGGCGGCGGGCGCGCGGTCGCCATCGAGATCGATGAGGCCGAGCACAAGAGCCTCGTCGAGGCGATCGCCTGTGGGCAGCCTCGCGCGGACCTTCTGCGCCGGGTGCACGAGCTCAAGCTCGAGCCGACGCGTTCGCGCCTCGACCACTTCGCAGAGCAGGCCCGCCGTATCGCGGCCCGCGTGGACAAGCCGGCCCCCGAGGTCACGATCGACCACGCCGGCGTGCGCCTCGAGCCGAAGCAGTGGGCGCGCTTCTGGAGCGCGTTCGTGCACGTCATCCGGAACGCGGTAGATCACGGCATCGAGTCGGTCGCCGAGCGCAACGAGAGCGGAAAGCCCGAGCACGGCACGCTCCGCCTTCGCACGGCGGTGACCTCCGAGGGCTTCTTGATCGAGGTCACCGACGATGGGCGTGGCATCGACTGGGACCGCGTCTCCGACAAGGCCCAGAAGCTGGGGCTACCGAGGAAGACGCGCGCCGACCTGGAGCACGCCTTGTTCGCCGATGGCGTCTCGACGGCGGCGCGTGTCAGCGATATCTCCGGCCGGGGGGTCGGGTTGGGCGCGGTGCTGGCGGTGACGAAGGACCTCGGCGGCAGCGTGAGCATCGACAGCGGCCCCGGTCGAGGGACGACGTTCCGCATGGTCTTTCCGGTCGAAGCGATGTCGCCGTCGCTGTCCCAGCTGCTCGCCGACGCGGCCTGATCCCTTGCGTCAGGTATCGTCTTTCGCGAGCCCGGGTTTGATCCGTTCTCACGATCGTGCACCGCCTGATCCTGATCGACCCCGTCGCCTCGAGCCGGACGCAGCTGGCCAAGCGCCTCGAAGCGCTCGGCTACACCGTCACCCTGGCCGAGGACGGCATCGGCGGCGCGGGCCTGGCGCTCGCCGACCCGCCCGATGCCGTGATCGCGGACCTGTGGACGCCGGGCGCCTCGGGCGTGCAGATCTGTCGGTTTCTCCGCAGCGAGCCCGCGACGGCGCGGGTGCCGGTGCTGCTTCGGGGTGACGAGACCGATCGTCGCAACCGGTTCTGGGCGCGGCGCGCCGGCGCGGCCACGCTCGTGGGCAAGGGGCGAGTGAGCGAGCTGCTCCGCGTGCTCGAGCGCGAGCTCGAGGCCGCCGCGCCCGAGCGCGACGACTTCTTCATGCAGCTCCCGGGTGGCGCCACCGACGTCCGCGAGCGGATCGCGCGCCACCTCGACATGGCGCTCTTCGAGTCGGTCATCGCGGCCGAGGTGCGTTCGCTCTCGAGCTGCGACACCCCGCAGCGCTTGTTCGACCGGCTCACCCAGTTCTTGTCTCAGGTCCACTCGTACCGCTGGCTGGCGGTCTACGCGCCCGAGCTGTCGTTCTTCGGCATCCACCACCACCCAGAGGGCGGCGACGCCGCCGAAGAGGGCGCGCGGCGCGTGCTCGGGGTCACCGAGACGCAGTCGCCGTTCAGGCTCGAGGACGACGACACGTCGGACGACCTGCCGCGTGCCGAGCCCATCGTGCAGACCGTCATGCTCGGCAGGACGCCGGTCGGGCGCATCGCGCTCTCGCCGTCACGGAGCGGCGAGGCGGCGGCCGAGTCGTTCGTGTCGATCCTGGCCCGCGAGCTGGGGGGGCCGCTGCGCGTGAACCTCCTGGTCGAGGAGACGCGGCGGCTCGCGTCGACCGACCCTCTCACCGGTCTCTTGAATCGCCGCGCGTTCGCTCAGTGGATGGCCCAAGAGGGCCCGCGCGCGGCTCGATACGGCCACGATCTCAGCGTCGCCTTGCTCGATGTGGACCACTTCAAGCAGGTCAACGACAAGTACGGTCACGACGCAGGTGACGCCGTACTGATCCAGGTCGCCAGAGCCGTCCGGGACGTGCTGCGCGACGCAGACGTCGTCGCTCGGTGGGGGGGCGAAGAGATCCTGATGGCTCTGCCCCACACCGATCGCGTGGGCGCCCAGATCGCCTGCGACCGCGTGCGCGCGGCGATCGAGGCCCTCGAGGTGGTCACCACCGAGGGGCTGAGCCTCTCGGTGACGGCGTCGCTCGGCGTGGCGACGCTCGCCCGGGGAGAAGCCATCGAGGCGCTCATCACGCGTGCGGATGGCGCGATGTACCGCGCGAAGCGCGGCGGCAGGAACCGAGTCATAGCGGACGAGCTCGACGCTCAGGCGGCCGCCGAGCCCTCTTTACTTCAGGGGCTGGCGTGACGTTTGGCGATGCAGGAGCCGTTTTCGAAGATGTCGAGAGCCGTAATGATCGTCGATGACTCACCGCTGGTTTGCCGCCAAGTGGAGAGGGCCCTGTGCGCTTCGGGCTACACGGTGATCCAGGCCGCCGATGGGCGAGAAGCGCTGGAGAAGCTGCTCGCGTGGCCGGAGATCTCGCTCGTGATGTGCGACATCAACATGCCGCGTATGGACGGGCTCGAGTTTCTCGCTCAGGTGCGCGCTACGCCCGCGTCGGCGGTTCCGGTCGTCATGCTCACCACCGAGAGCCAGGCGGAGCTGGTGCGCCGCGCCAAGGAGCTCGGGGCCCGCGGCTGGATCACGAAGCCGTTCACGCCCGACGCGCTCGTCGCGACCGCCCGAAAGCTCTTGGGAGATTGCTGAGCCGTGCGGGTCCTCATCGCCGATGCCAACAAGACCTCGCGCGCCACCGTGTGGAAGTGGCTGACCGAGCGCCGCCACGAGGTGGAGGTCGTCGACACCGTCGACGCGCTCGCCGGGCTGGTGGCCGAGGCCGCGCCTGACTCCGTGCTCCTCGACTGTGGCTTCAGCGACGTCGGTGCGCCGGCCGTCCTCAAGCGGATCCGCGCGGTAGCGGCGTCGCCGTACGTCGTGGCCATGCTCGGAGGGCGCCCGCCGAGCGACATCCCCGGGCTGCTCGCCGCTGGCGCCGACGACTTCGTGCGCAACCCCTGCCCCAAGGAAGAGATCGTGGCCCGCATCGAGGCACCGCTCCGCCTCGGCAAGCGCACAGCGGTGAGCGCGGTGATCGACACGAAGGGCGGCCAGATGCTCGACTGGTCGGTCGAGCACGATCCGACGCGCTTGCGGTACTGGCGCAGCGCGGGCGAGCTCGTCAGCACCGCCATCGGACAGATGGCGGGCTGCAAGCTCGCGAGTGCGCCGGCAGGGCCGGTCTCGCAGCCGGCGTTCGCGGCGCGCATCGCCATGATCGGCGCCGGTGATGCTCACAACCTCGAAGTCTCGATCGCGGTGGGCTCGCAGGCGCTTCGCGAGGTCGCGCACCTGCTCACGGGCGAGACGACCTTCGAGCGCGCGGATCTCGAGGACATCGTGCGCGAGATGGCGAACCAGGTCGCGGGCGTGATCAAGCGAGCCGCCGGCGATGACGGCAGCGCCTACACGCTCGGCCTGCCGATCACGGTGGCCGCGTCCAGCCACGGGGCCGGCGCCCCCGCTCAGCGCGTGAGCCTCGCCTACTGCGTACGCGAGGCAGCAGACCGGCTTCACGTAGAGCTGCGCACCACGCCCAAGAACGTCCAGGCCGTCACCGCCAACTCTCTCCGCGAGGGCATGGTCCTCGTCCGCGACCTGCACAACGGCGCCGGCGCCTTGCTCGTCCCGTCGGGCACGCGTCTGACGTCGGAGACCGCCACGCGGATCGCCAAGATCGTCGGCAAGGCAGCGGTGATCGACGTCCAGATCGCGGCCTGAGCTACCGCCAAAGAGATTCCTAGCCCGCCGGCATGTCTTCGCGGCCGGCGTCGATCGACTCGCGCACCGCGCCGAGCAGGGTCGACGGGGTGAACGGCTTCGCGAGCAGCCTTTGCCCTGGCTCGAGAGAAGCGTTGGCGGGTAGATCGAGGTAGCCCGACATCACCAGCACGGTCAGCTCGGGAAATCGGGCCCGGGCGGTTCGCGCCAGCTCCGCGCCGCTCATCCCGGGCATGACCACGTCGGTGAGCAGCAAGTCGACGTCGGCGTTCGCAAGCGAGACGAGCGCGTCTTCTGCGTTGCTCGCCTCGAGCACGGTGTAGCCGCCACGGACGAGGACCCGCGCCGCCGTCTTGCGGACGAACTCGTCGTCCTCGACGAGCAGCACCGACTCTCCGTTGTTGGCGCGGAACGGCGTCGGCGTCGGCGCGCGCGCCGTCTCGGCCTTGGCCGCGCGCGGGAACAACACACGGAACAGCGTGCCGTCACCCTCGGCGCTGCGCACCGAGATGGTGCCGCCACTTTGCTTGACGATCCCGTACACCGTTGCCAGACCCAGGCCCGTGCCCTTGCCGCGCTCCTTGGTCGTGAAGAACGGCTCGAAGATCCGCGCCAACGTCTCCGCCGACATGCCGACGCCCGTATCGCGCACCGTGAGCGCGAAGCAATCCCCGGACGAGAGGCCCTCTTCGACCGCGGTCGCCGGCGGGACACTGATCGCGTCGGTCGCGATCTCGAGCTGACCGCCCGATGGCATCGCGTCGCGCGCGTTGACGACGAGGTTGAGGACGACCTGCTCGATTTGGCTCGGGTCGACCAAGACCCTGGCGGGCCGCTCCGAACAACGTAGCGTGCAACGAATGTTCTCGCCGATCAGGCGGCTGACGAGGCCCCCCATGTCGCGGACGACTTCGTTGAGGTCGACCACGCGCGGCTCGAGCACCTGCTGGCGGCTGAACGCGAGGAGCTGCTGGGTGAGCGACGCGGCTCGCTGCGCGGCACCGAGAATCTGCTCCAGGTCCTCGGAGCATCCGCACGCGGCGCCGCTCTCTTCGATCTGCTCGAGCGCCAGCTGCGCGCAGCTGATGATGACGACCAGCATGTTGTTGAAGTCGTGGGCGACCGAGCCGGCGAGCCGACCGATCGCGTCCATTTTCTGCGCTTGCCGAAGCTGGTCTTCGGCCCGCCGCAGCGCCGATGTCCGCTCCTCGACTCGCCGCTCGAGGTCGACGTTGGCGAGCCTCAACGCCTCTTTGGTCTTCTGCAGCTCGCTCCACCGCGCCGCGAGCTGCGCCTCCGAGCTCTCGCGCAGCTCGTCGTACAAGCGGCGCATCTCTTCGGATGAGAGACGAAGCGAGCGCTCCAGGGTGTATCGGTCTTGATCCGCCTCGTCGTAGGTCTGCGACACCTGCGCGAGCAGCCCTTGCCACTCCTCCGCCGTCGGGGGCACGACCTCCGAGAGGCCCAGTCGTTTCAGCTGCCGGCGCAGGAGAGAGTGCATCAGCGCTCGAGAATCGCCGTCAAGGTCATGGTCTGGTTGTGGAGCTCGCACGTCCCGCCCCCGGCGGGCGACAGCTCACCGTACGAGTAGAAGCCGATCTGACGCGCTCGCGGGCCGAAGTTCTCGAGCGTCGCCTCCGTCTCTTCTTCGACGCGCTGGCCGAGCACCAACCTGCGGCCGACGCAGCTGATTGCCAGCACCAGGCATTGCCTCGGGTCGTCGCGTAGCGCCGTCATCGCCGCTGCGTCCGACGCACCCTGAACGAGGCGGTCGAAGTTCGCGCGCATCAGCTGGACCAAGGAGCCCTCGGGGACGTCGCCGGCGAAGCGCATCGACCTTTCGGCTTCGTCGATGCCGAGCACGGTGCGGACCAAGCTGTGCGTCGTCTCGCGCGAACACCGCAGCGCAAGAGGGAAGAGCAGCGCGGTCGCCGGCAGGCCGGCGGCGCGTTCGCCTAGGTACTCTCGGTAGAGATCGAGGATGGGTCTGCCGTCGAGCTCGTAGACGACGTTGCCCGAGGCGCGTGTCACCGCGCGCTCGACGCCGAAGACGTCCCAGCCGCCCTGCGACCCGGTGCGCACGTCTACCGCTTCGCCGTAGAAACCTACCGCCGTCACCGCGCCCGATCGCGCCACGCTGCCGTGCAATACGCTCGTGCGCTCGAATCTGTCACCGTCCCCCGCCAACCCACCGGTGACGACGACCCCGGGAGGAAGCGTCTCGCTCAGCCCTCGGGCGAGCTCGCTGCCGTTGACGCCCAGGCCATCGCTCAGGGCCAGAATGGCGCGGAGCGGCTCGCCGCGTCGGGCCCGTGCCGCGAGGTCTGCGGCGAGCCGGCTCCCGGCCTCGAAGGATCGACGGCCTGGCCCCAGCGTCGTCGTGCTCGAGGCGAGGCCGCACGCGTCGAATCGAACGACGGCCGCGACGGCGCTGTCGTCGCTCACGACACCGTCCAAGAT
>CALKVR010001304.1 GCA_938004815.1 uncultured Polyangiaceae bacterium
CCCGAGGAGCGCGAACCCACCAGTCGAGTCGGTGGCGGCGGCGTACAGCAAAGCTTGATTGTTGGTCGGGAACCCCTCGCTCCCGAGATGCAAACCCATCGAGTCGAACCTAGCGAAGAAGAGCCCGCCGGCTGAGTTCATCATCGGGAGCGGACCGCCGCCGAAGTCCGGCGCGTTCTCGTACCGGCCGGCGACGAGGATGTCGCCATTGGGCGCGACGGCCACCTCGGGCGGCTGACAGTTGTCGTGCGAGTCGTTCCACACGAAGTCGCCGTCCGCATCGAGCTCGAGGAGATACATCCCGCTCTGAACCGTGAGCACCTCGGGGCCGCCGAAGTAGATCTGCCCGTTGGCGAAGCCAGCGGTGAGGATGTTGCCGCTCGGCAACGCAACGATGCGAGGGGCAGACGCGTAAATGGTCGCCTCGAACGGTTTCGCCCACTCGGCGTCACCATCCGGGTCGAGCTTCGCGATGAAGAAGGCTTCGTTGGCAGAGGTATCGACGGTGATGGATCCAATGGTCAACTCGTCTTGGAATCGCCCGGAAACGAAGACGTTCCCGGTGTCGTCCAGCGCGAGACCCCATGGCTCGGAGAAGTCGATCGGATCACCGATCGGGAGCGAGTAGATGAGGTTCCCGCTCGCGTCGAACTTGGCGACGTAGATTCTCCAGTATTGCTGCGCCGGCTCGCCTGCGATCGAGTGGAGGCCCTGCGCTTGGCCGAAGATCGCGACCTCGCCGAGCGCGTTGGTGGCGACGCGGTGTCCACCGCTGAACGACTGCGAGCCAAACCCGTAGCTCCACAGATTGTTGCATGCAGGCGTCGCCCCATCGCAGTCCTCGTCCTCTGGCGTAGAGCAATTCTCGGTGCCGGGCAGCACCTGCCCCACGCAGGCGCCAAAGCCCATGCCGTCGGGGTTGCACGTGGCCAGGCCGCCGGCGCAGACCCCCATCCCCTCGGTGCCAGCGGGGCCCTCGTAACAAGCTTGCATCACGCCCGGCGTGCACGGCCCGCCACCACCCGCGCCGCTCGAGGTCGCGCCCGTGGACGTGGACGTGGACGTCGATGTCGACGCGTCTCCGCCCGAGCCGTTCGCGCAGTCGCATTGACCGAAGGCCTCGGCCGACGGCAGGCAAACCTGCACGCCTTGCTCGCCGCCGGGGCAAGCACACGCGACCTGCTCGCCAGGCGTACACGCGGTAGCTCCGTCGTCACACCCCGCGAACGCCGCCGCCGTCGCCACCACGACCGCCGCCACCCCCGCCCGGTAAGTCAATCCCATCGGGCGATCATAGCGGGTCTCTCCCGCTCCGCTTGCGCGTTCGCGCAGGCGCGATAGACCTTCTGTTCCCGGTGAGAGCGTTCCGAGAAGTCTGGCGGGGCGTCCCGGTCGCGCTCGCGTGCGTGGCCCTGGCATCGTGCTCGATACCGGCCGGCTCGGAGCCCGTCGGGTCGCGGTTGTTTGCGCACGAGCAGGTCGCCGGGCCGCGGAGCGATGCGACGGGTCCGCGCCTCGAACGAGCTACCGTCGCGGAGTCCGCCGACACCGATCACGCCGCGGCGCCTCCACCGAACGAGACCCCACCCGCGGCTCCCGAGCCCGAAGCAATCGTCGACACACGCACTCACCCCCAGAAACAGTGGGATCACATCGCGGCCGCTGCTCCCGCCGATTGTCGCGAGCGGCTCGCGAGCACCAAGGCAAAGTTCCAGCCGCTCCCCGACGTCGCGAAGCCGAACCTGAAAGGGTGCGGCATCCCGCACGGCGTGATGCTCACGCGCGGCCCGACGGGTATCCGCTATTCGCCGCCCGTCTCGATCGACTGCAGCCTCGCCCTCGAGCTCGAAGACGTCGAGCGCATCCTTCAAGAAGAGGCGGCCGACCACCTCGGCAGCCCGATCGCATCCATCGGCACGCTGGGCAGCTTCGCCTGCCGCGGCGTCGTCGGCCGCCTCCGGGGTTGGACGGGTGGGATCTCAGCCCGGCCTCAAGGTGGGGCGAGCTCTTTGTCGGGATCGAGCCCGTAGACCCTTCCGAACGCGCGCAGCGTGGGCTCGGGATCGACGGGCGGATGTTCCATGTGATGGCACTTGAGGAGGTGGAAGCCGTCGGCGTGACAGACGAGGAGCCAGGTGCGGTCGGGTGCGTCCTGCAACTCTTGCACGCGCAGGCACTCGGCGGGGCCGGGAGCCGCGGCGCGGATCCCGAAGCACATGGTGCCTGCCCGCGTCGCCCTGATGAGCGGCCCGTCCTCTTCGTCGATGGTGAACCCGGCTTTGATCAGGCGCGCGGCGAGGTCGGGCCGCGGAAGATCGAGCGGCCCCTCGTAGAGGACGGTGCGCGGGCCGAGGAGAGAACGTTTGCCGGGCCCGGGCGGCTTCGGGGGCGCGGGCGCCGACGTCTCGGCGGGCTGCTCGTCCTGCTCGTCCCGCTTCTCCTTCGCCTTCTTCTTCTCTCGCTTGCGCTTCTTCTTCTCGTCCTTGTCGGCGGCGTCGTCGCTCTCACGGCCGGCCGGCGCGGGATCATCCCAGGTAGCGGCGACGGTCACGACGGCGCCGAGCGCGCACGCCGCGATCGCGGCCGCGCCCCACTTGAGGAGGCTCGACCGACTCGATTTGCGAGGCGTCACGACGAGCGAGAGCGCGCGCAGCATCTCGCCCGCGCTCGAGAAGCGCCGCGCCGCCAGGACGTCGGTAGCGATTGCGATGATGCCGCCGTAAGGCGAGCGCTCGACCTCGGGGGACAGCGGCACGCGCGCCCCCGCCCCCTTCGAGAGGACGGTCGTGAGGTCGCTCCAGCCCGCGAACACCGCGCGGCCGGTCAAGAGCTCGGCGAAGATCAGGCCGGCCGCGTACACATCCGTGGCGGGGGTGATCGCGCCGCCCATGATCTGCTCGGGCGCCATGTAGCGCGGCGTGCCCAGGAGAGCGTCAGCCTGGGTCAAGCCCGGGCCGGGGCCCTGCACGGCGACGGCGCCGCCGGCGCCGAGGGCCGCGAGCTCGACCGTTGCGCCCGCCGAATGCGGATCTCGGGCGATGCCGAAATCGAGGACCTTCACCGCCGGAAGCGCGCCTGGCAGCGCATCACACAAGAACACGTTCGCCGGCTTCACGTCGCGGTGCACGATGCCGAGCGCGTGGGCTTCGGCGAGGCTCGCCAGGATCCCCTCGACGACGTGGCGGGAGACGTCGGCGGTGACGGGGCCACGTTTGAGGCGCGCCGAGAGCGTCTCGCCCCGGAGCAGCTCGAGCACGAGGAACGGCCCCGCGTCGGTCTGCCCGAAGTCGAGCAGGCGAACGGTGTTGGGGTGCGTGAGCTGGCGAATGAGGCGTGCCTCGCGCGCGAAGCGAGCCGCCGACTCGCGTGATGCGTCAGCGAGCAACTTCACCGCGACGCGAGCCCCCGTCGAATGATCGACGGCGACCCGCACCTCACCGAACCCGCCGGCCCCGATCCGCTCGCCGAGCTCGTAGCGGCCAGCGAGGGGGTGGCCGAGCTGGGCAGGCGTCACGCGGCTCATGCCCGGCCAGCCCTACCAGGTCAGCGCGACTCTCCGAACCCGGCCGCGCTCACCCGAGTCTTCGATGAAGAGGAGCTCGGAGGCCTCGGGCTCGGCGATCGAGAGAGACGGATCGGCGAAGGGCCCCGAGGTGAGCGAGCCGAGCCGGGTGAGGCTGGGGCTCGTGCCCGCGTCGTCGGTGAAGGTCAGGCCCGCGAGCTCGGGGTGCCCGCCCTCGCGAGCCCACGCGACGACGCCACGGCACTTGGACCAGACGGCGCCCCAGCAGCCGATCGAGAACGCGGTGACGGCGGCGCCGTCGGGGGCGGCGATGACACGCGGCGCACCGACGAGCCTGCCCGTCGAATCGATCTCGCCCATGCGGAGGGTGGCAGGCTGACGATCGCCAGGGCTCGGGTCCTCGATCCACGCGAGCCCGATCTTGTCGCCGAGCGCGACGAGACGCGGGGACCGCGAGCGGCCGGCCGACGCGTACGCGCGCGCGTCTTCGTCGATCTCGCGCAGGGTCATCGCGTCGAGATGGGAGACGTAGATGTCGGCCGGCTTGCCGTCGCGCGCGTCGGCGAAGGCGACGAAGGCGTCGCCGCCGCGGACGAGGAGCGAGACCTCGGCTGCGTCGCCCTTCACGTTCGTGATGCGCTTGTCGACGACCGTCTTCTCCAGATCGCGGTTGATGCGGGCGGCGTACACTTCAGCGTCGCCGTCGCGTGTGTCGACCCAAGCGAGGACGAAGCCGTCGGTGCCCGACACGTCTTTGCCGGGGGCACGCACCACCGGTGAATCGGCGATGGCCACGTCGAACGCGAAGCTCGTGCCCTCGGCCCCCTTGTTCTTCGAGCGCTCGACGACCGTGACCTTTTTCTGAGCGACCTTTTGGCCCTTGGCGTCGACCTTGGTCACGAAGACCTGCGGCGTACCCTTGTCGCTCGCGACCCACCCGAGCACCGCCTCTTGCTTCTTGCCCGGAATCGCGGCCATCGCGACGCCGCCCGAAGACAGGGCGCGCTTGGAGATGGTGACGGTGGAGCCCATCGTGCCGTCGGGCAGGATGGGCCGCACCCCCAGCGTGGCGGCGAAGGCGCCCTCACCCTTGGGCGCAGCCTCGGCGGGGGTCGCGCCGTCGAGGTGATAGGTGACCCAGCTCGCGAGCGTGCTCGCGCCGTCACCCGGCAAGCGCAGCGCCTTGGCGGCGATGAGCCGTGCGCCGTCGTTGACGGTATGGAGCGCGGCGATCTTGGGCGGCCGCTCGTCGTCGGCGCGCCACGCCGGCGCCTGCCAGAACGAGTCGCGCTTGGGCAGCGCGATGACGAACCGGCGCTCGGGCCCGACCTCGGCCGCGAGCACGAAGCACTGCCCCTCGCGACAGCTGAGCCCGAACGTCGCGGCCGGCACGCCCTCGCGCGTGCGCGCCCCGACGAAGCGGACCGGCTC
>CALKVR010001305.1 GCA_938004815.1 uncultured Polyangiaceae bacterium
GACGTCGACGCCGCACCATGTACGCGCTGCCGACGGCCAACCCGCGTCGCCGGCGTCGCCGCCGCGGCGGCATCCGTCGCCGGCGTCGCAACCCGAGCGGCGGCGGTCTGTCGCTCGGTCAAATCGCGCTTGCGACCGTCGCCGGCGCAACGTCGTTCGTCGGCTCGGCCGTCCTGATCCCGCGCCTCATCCCGCGCCAGCTCGAAACGACGCCGGTGCGCTACGGCATCGGCATGATGCTGCTCGGGGTCGGTCTGATGTTCTTGCTGCGCAAGTACCCCGTGGTCGCGCTCGCGAGCGGCGTACCCATCACGGGCGGCGGCCTGGTGCTCGCGGGAACGGGCCTCCTGGCGCAGTCGCAGCCGAAGCCAGCCGCCCAGGGCGCCGGCGCGAACCTCGGCGCCGTCGTGCTCGAGGACATCGCGCGGCTCCGCGGGATGGGCGCCGTCGTCAACCAGCGCGCGCTCCAGATGTCGCCGGCCGGCCGGCAGCTCATCGGCATGGGCGCCGTCGTCCCGGCGAGCAATCCGTTCTCGAACGGATCCATGGGCGCGGTCGAAGCGCTGGTAAGCGACGCTCGATTCTCGAGCTTCCGCGCGCCGAGCGTCGCCCGAGGCATGAACGCGATGTAGCTCGAGCTCGAGCTCCGCCGAACGCCCCGGTAGGCCTCGAGCCCCGGGGCTTCGGTGTCAGGAGAACCCCAACGATGATTCCCTGTCCCCCGGGCTACGGGCCCCAGCAGCTCGTCAAAGATGCGCAGCGCGTTCCGCAGGTCCAGGACCGCGGGAACGTCATCTCTTCCATGCCGTACTTCTCGCGCGTCGTGATGGCGATCGCGCGCGCCGGCGCGGACCCGTACACGTACACCCTCGCGCAAGGAACCAACGTCCGCGCGTTCTCCTACGGCGCGAATCAGGACATGGCGAGCGCCGGCCTCGCGGGCACCATCGCCACGCCGGCCGACACGAACCTCACCACCGCGGGCAAGACGCTCGCCGGCCAGGCGGTGCAAATCTTCGGCGTCTCGGTGCTGGTGAACCCGCGCACCGACTTCGAGTTTTTGCGCCTCGCCGCGCAGGACATCAGCGTCCAAATCGGCCTCAACGGTGACGACGCGACGTTGAAGCTCGGCACGCTCCTCAACCTCCCGAGCATCGGAGGCCTCCAGGGCTGGGGCGACAGCGCCATCGCGATTCCACCGCTCGCCGACGCGCGCACCCAGGCGTTCCTCGGTACCAACGGGTGGCCGACGAGCGGCAATTACCGGATGATCCCGGAGTCGATTTGGTGGATGCCCGAGGGCATGAAGGACTCGCAGCTGAACATCAAGTTCAACGTCGAGCGCGCGGTTGCGACGCCGAGCATCGCGGCGCGCGCCGCGGCGGCGGGCACCACCCAGGCGTTTACGCCGCCCACCTCCATCGTGATCGACCTCATGGTCCATCTGATCACGGCGTCTCAGTCGCCGCAGTCCGTCAACACCTGACAGAGCCGTCATCGGCTGGAAGGCGCGCGCGATGAACCGTCGACCTGGTTACGACCAAAGGCAGGCCATGAATCCGCTGGCCGGGCAGATGTACGACCCCGGCCAGCGCATCGCGCCCCCTCCCGGCTACGACTTCGGCCCTGGGCTGCCCCCGCAGCTTCAGCCGATGCGCTCGCCGGCGCCGGGCATGGCGCCCGGAATGACGCCGCAGGTAACGCCCGAGTCCTGGACGTTCCTTCCGCAGGCCTCCGCAGACCGCATCATCCGCGTGCCGAACCTGCTCGCGGTCACCGCGGGCACCATCGGCACCCCGCAAGGGATCAACTGGCCTGATGACGGCTACGTGCTCTGGTGGACGTGCGAGCCGCGCGCGATCGGCACCTTGGACATGTGGGTTAATGCGATGAGCGCGCTCGCGGTGCAGATCCAAGCCGGCGACCAAGGAACGTACATCACGGGCAACGGCAACAGCTCGGACTACGTACAGTTCCGCGCCATCCTCAACCAGCCGCTTCTCTACCGCGCCGTGGCGCGGCAAGAGACCTGGACGTTGACGGTGCGCAACTACGCGAGCGACCCCGAAACCGAGACGTGGGTGCCGGAAATCACCTTCGGGTTCAAGTCGCTTCGCTCCTGCTGAGCTGAAGCGATGGCGCCGCGGCAGCATCCTCGCCCGTTCGATTGCCCGCTCGTCCACTACGAGCAGGCGACCGGGCTCATCCTCTCGCCCGAGGCGGACGGCACGCGCGTGCTCGCCGGCGGCTACAGCATCGCGCGTCCCATCATCTCCGTTGAGGGATGCTGGTCGAACGTCGACGTCTTCATTTCGGTGCCTCTCGCATGGGTCACCGCGGCGGTGCGCCTCGAGCTCTGGTCTATCGGACCGGCCGGAAAGGCGCTCCTGCAAACGGTCTTCTGCTCCATGGCGGGTCTCCAGACCACTGGCACCGCACCCAACGTCACCGCGTTTGGGATCGTGCTCTCCGCTCGCGGCTCGGCGTCCGACGGATTCGAGGTGCGCGCTGCGACGACTGCCGTCGTCGACGGCGGCCAGGTGCAAATGCGCGTGTGGGGTACCGAGTCGAGCCCCGACTACGTGGGCAACATGGCCGGCACGCGCCTCCCTGACTTCCGCATGCCGTCGCGCGCGGCGCACCTGCTCGCGTACAACTCCACCGAGGATCTTCCCTGGCAACCGCTCATCGTGGATCCGGCGACGGGCGCGCTCGTCGTCACGAGCTCGGGCGGTGGGCCGGCTACGGTGGTCGAGGGCGACCAGACGCCATCCGACGCGTACGCGAACCCGACCGATGCGATCGCGTCGTGGTCGCTCCTAGGCGGCTACGACCGCGCCGCTGGCACATGGGAACGCGTCGACACGGGCGACCTCTCCGTGCTCGCTCCCGGCACCCTCGCGGCTGGCGGCAACGCGCTTCGGGTGCAGGCGTATCTCGTCGGATACGACAACTCGTTGACGTACCGGCGGCTCCTGACGAACGTCAACGGGCAGCTCACCATCTGCGGAATCACGACGCCTACGGACGTCATGGCGAACCCGGCGAGCGCCGTCGACGCCGTGGCCTACAACGTCGGTTACAACCGGCCCGCCGCGCAGTGGATCCGCATCGACGCGGGCAACGTAGCGACGGCCGCCGCGCAGGGCATCGCCACGCCGATCATCGCCGAGCGGTGCGAGAGCTTCCTCCGAGGATTCGACTACGGCACCAACAACTTTAGATGGCTGAACGTCAACGGGAACGGCGTCCTGAATGTAATCCCGAGCTCGGGTGTCGTCGTCGCGGACAACACCAACTACCTGGGTAACGGATACGTCGTCTCGCAGAGCATCACCATGCACCGGAACGAGGCCGGGAATTGGTATCTCTCACGTGGCGGATACGAAGCCGCCATCGCTGTTGCTGACGTCCCGGCCATCATCAACACGCTTGCATCCGGCGGCTTCAACACGACGGCGCCCGCTCCCGTAAACGGAGGCGCGGCGGCGCTCCAGGTCGACGCCGGCGCGAACCTCCTCACCCAGATCGGCCGCCCCGCAGCGTCTGCGCGTGCGACGCCCGACCCCTACCGCGACCAGGGCGCGCCCCGCGGCGTCATCAAGGCGAGCGCCGGCAACCTTCTCTCGCTGTTCGCCTCGAGCCGCGAGGCGACGCAAGAATTTTGGCTGATGATTTTCGACGACTCATCGCCGCCCAACGACAACGACATACCCATCGTCCAGTTCTACTTGGGCGCCGTCGACGAGGCCGGCCTCTACCGCGTGCAGGTCGGCCGCGAGTTCTTTTCCGAAGCCGGCCTCGACTTCGCCGACGGGATCGCGTGGGGCATGTCGACGACCGCGGATGACCTCACGCTACCGGTCTCGGCCGCCGTCGTCGTCTGCGCAACGTACGTGTGAGGAACCATGACGAAGCTTGCTCAGCTCGAATCAATGAAGAACCAAGCCGCGGCCGAGCTCGCCGAACTCGCCGCGAAGATTGAGGCGTTCGACGCGGCTCTCGCGGAGCTCGACCCGGCGTCGCCGGCGCTCGCCTCGATGAAGGCCGAGCGAGACGCCATCGCCGAACGCGTTGCCTACATCACCGACCGCTCGGACGCATTCTCCAAGGCGTACGACAAGGAGCCCAAGCCATGATCCGAATCGAAGAACGCGCCGTCCTCTTCTCCGGAAACGTCGACCTGGCGACCAAGACGCGCGGGCTCGAGCTCGGCGCGCCCGAGCCTGCGTTTCGCCCTGACGGTGAGCGGCTCCACGACCAGGAGGGAAACCCCATCTTCTCGGCGCGCATCCTCGGCGGTCGGCTCGAGGCGCCACCCACCGCCGAGCTCGAGCTCGTCGCGCGCGGCACCGCGCCGCGCTCGCCCACCATCGAGGATGGCGTACGCGCCGTCTTCGAGCGTCACCTCGGACCGCGCCAGCTCACGCAGACGGGCGAGAGCATCCCGGCACCCGACGCGCCTACGTGCCTGACGCTCCTCGACCTCGAGCTCACGCGGCGCGGTGAC
Source organism: uncultured Polyangiaceae bacterium (assembly GCA_938004815.1). Classification (GTDB taxonomy): domain Bacteria; phylum Myxococcota_A; class Polyangia; order Polyangiales; family Polyangiaceae; genus Xiheicaenibacterium. Next base: position 4,511 of record CALKVR010001305.1, read on the forward strand.
CAGCTCGACGCCGTACGCGGCGAGCGTGACCGCGCGATGAAGGCGCACCACGACCAGGGCGCCGCGCTCGAGCGTGCGCTGTGGGAGCGCGACCGAGCAAACCAGGAGCTCGACGCGTTCAAGAAGGCCGCGGCGGCCGACCTGGAAGAGACCAAGAAGGAAACGCCGGCGCACCAGGACAAGCACGAGAAGAAGCACGGTAAGGGCTGATGCCGCCGCAGTACACGCCGGAGACGACGAAGCAGGGCAGCGCCACGGCGAAGCCCGCGCCGACGCTCGTCCCGATGCTGTCAGCCGCCGGCCGCGGCCGTCTGACGTCGGCGCTACGCGGCGGCGGCGCTGGCTTCTCAGTGCTCCCGCAACGCGCGCCGTACTCGGGAGACGCTTCGACTCGGCCGGGCGTCGTGCCACCTGGCCAGGGCATCCCGCAGGTCACGCCGCAGGACATCGGGCAGCCTGACGCCGGGGGCGTTCCGCCCGCCGTCGTCGGCGCGGGGTTTCTGCTCGGTGCGTTCGGGGGCGTGCTCCTCGGCGGCATCGGCGGTTTCATCCTCGCGAAGGTGCTCAAGTGACGACGGCCGCGCCGCCGATGACGCTCGAGCCCGGCATGCGGTACGCGCTCGGCTTCCGCGCGCGTGAGCAGGCCGACGTCGACGCGGCGCTCCTGCTCGCGCACTCCAGTCCGTACATCCAAGCGCTTTGCCTCTACGCCTCGGGCTCGTCGCCGATGCCCGAGCCGCCTGCGGACCAAACGCACGTGCTCACGTTCACGTTCGCGGGACCGCCGACGCAAATCCCCGCCGGCGTCGACCCCTTCAACGTCGTAGGCGTGCGCTGGCTCCTGCCGTTCCCCAACTCCGGCGAGCCGCCGTGCGGCGCGCCTAACAAGACCGTCGCTATCACGCCGTCGCAGTCGAGCGCGCCCGGCTGTCCGCTCGTCGCCGGCGCGCTCGTCGCCTTCGTCGCCCTGCTGGTGCAGGTCTTCACGTGAGCGGCATCCCGCTTGTCCGCGGGATGCGCTACGCGCTGGGCGTCAACATGACGGACCAGCAGGCGATGCTTTTGCGGCAGCAGATGCAAGCCGGCAGCCCCTGCGTCTATCCGCGCGGCCGCGCACCGTTCCAGCCCGAGCCGCCCTCCGATCACACGCACGTGATCACGTTCACGGAGACGCAGGGCGGCGAGCTCGACTACGGCGGCTGGCTCGGTCCGAGCGCGCCCTCGGGCTGGCGCTGGATCCTCCCCTTCCCGACGTCGCGCGAGACGCAGTGCGCGACCGGCGCGCTCTACCCCGCCGGCGTGAACGTCGGCGGCTACGGCCTCGCGCCGAGCTCGAGCTCGGCGCCGGCGAGCTCGAGCTCGAGCTCGGCAATGGGCCTCGCGGTCGGAGCGGAGTTGCTCGGCAACGTCGCACTCGGCGCCATCTTCGGCGCCGGCGCCGGGCTTTTGGTCAACCGCTCGCGCGCGGGCGCGGCGCTCGGTGGTCTCGCCGGCGGCGCCGTCGGTGCAGGCGGCGCATGGTTCCTCGGCGCCGGGCTCGCCGGGGCTCTCGCCGGCTGGCTCGGTGGCAAGGTGGAACGCGCGCGATGAGAACGCACGCGCAGAACAAGACGCTGCTCGTCGCCGGCGTCGCCGGCGTCGCGCTCGTGGGCGGCCTCGTTCTGCTCGCGCGCTCGAGCTCGGCCGGCGTCGACGATGGCAGGCCGATCCACGTCGCCGGCGACTCGTACGCGGTGGGCATCGCGGACGCGCTTCGCAAGCAGCATCCGAAGCGCGCGATCACGAGCTCGGCCGTCGGAGGCGTCGCCGCCTACTTCATGCCGCCACTGAAAGAGAGCGACGACTGGCAGATTCTCAGCGCGGGCACGAACGACGCCGCCGGCGTCGCGCCGCCCAGCGACATCGCGTCACGCATCATGAAGGTGCTGGGCCCGTACGGGAACGGGACGGCGAAGCGCGGGGGCGTCGCGTACATCGTGCCGCACTCGAAGATGGGCGGCGCGCTCGGTCAGCGCGTCACGGAGACGATGGGCGAGCTCGCGATCATGCTCGACCAGGCGGACCCTGACCGGCTCGCGTTCGTGTCGATGCAGGTGGAGCCGGGCCCTGACAAGATCCACCCCACCCCGCAGGGGTACGGCACGCTCGCGAGGGACGCCGTCGACGCGCTCTCGAAGCTCGCGTAGACACGTCCGGTGAAAAAGGTGGAAGACACGGTCCGGGCTGGGGGTCGAGCCGCGCACCTTCTTCAGACGGCACTCTCGCGCGGAGCACCTACTCTGCTGGCGCAGCTGCTGGACGCGGACTCGGAACGAGCAAGCGACCTGATAGGAGCGCTGGAGAACGTGCTCGCAGAACTCGACAACACGATAACAAAACCGTCACTGGAGGATCTTGATGGTCGCGCGGCGGACGACCTCGAGCGGGAGCACATCCACGCCCATGACGTCTACGATAGGGTTGAGGCGCTCCACGCAGTTCTCGGCGGGCCGGCGCTAGCGGGCCTCGCATTCGGGCTTGCGCAGCGCGACCCCGCCCGCGGCCTCAGACTGATGCAGCTCTTCGCGACTCTTCGCGACAAGTACACCCTGCTCCTCGCGAAGCTGGCGGACGTCATCGACCGGATCGAGGTGCAGCAGGATGTGCAGCACGTCATCGCACTACGAGCGTTGGGTATGCTCGAGAGCGGCTCGGCCTCCGGCATGTGGTCAGCAGCTGCGACCGATTCGCTGCGCGAAATCTCGCCCGAGACCATCGAAGAAATCGAGGCTTCGGTCTCTGCACTGGAGCCCACCAAACTGGTTGGCGGCCTCCGCATGGCGGTGGGTCGCTACCGGGTGCTGCTAGACCGCGACGCTCGCGGCTCCATCCTCGTGCTGGACGTCGTCAAGGGGCCGAAGCGCCGCCCGTAGCGCACCCTTGAGCGGCGACTTTTCCATTCAGTAGAAAAATCGCCGCTAGGGCCCCTGGCTGGCCTTCTCCCGCGTCTTCGCCGAAACCCACCCTCGGCCCCGTCCGGAGTTCGCCGGAGGCGCCAGCGTCCAAATGTGTGGCGGGAATGCACGCCCCAGGTTTTCCACACCTGATCGCCCGAAGCCCTGCTCCCCTCAAAGTCTGGCGGGCGGAGCCCGCGCGCTATCGGCGCCGCCGGCGCGCGTTGGGCGCGAAAAGCGCCGCGCGAAGGCCGCGCGCGCCCCCCTGGCGCGCTCCGATTTGCTCGTCGGCGCGCCTCGCGCGCGCGTCCCCTCCCCAGTGCTTTAGCTCAAGGAGGCAGAGCAGAAGAGCATTTGAGACCCTCCCGGGGGGGATCATAAGGAGCGATTTCGCACCGGATCGTTCCACGATCAGGTGCTGGATCGCAGCACGATCGGGGTCGGGTTCGAGCACGGATCGCTCCACGATCAGGGACTGGATCGCATCACGATCTGGATCGGAGGGCTCAATCTCGCGTATGGAAAAGTTCGGGCGCCGCCCCCAGCCAGGTTGCGGCGCCCGAAGGAGTGTCTTCCGTGACAGAGAAAATACCACGTCTTGGAGTTCCGTACAGGTATTCGAGCGAGCTCCTCAAACGCGCCATCAGGACTGGGAACGCGTGGCCGGATCTCGCAGCGCGCAAGGCTGCGCGGCCCACATCGACGCCCGACCCTCAGCGGCGCGCGCGGCGCGCGGCTACGGCGAAACGCCCCCGCAGCGAGGGCGAGGGGCGGCCGGCTGACCATCCGAGCGATGCGCTGATCACGCTCGTCGCTCGGACGCTCGACGACTTCACCGCCCTTCCGTCCGGCGAGGTCATCGCGAGCACCCGCGATGTGATGGAGGCGACGCGACTCTCCATTCTGCCGGTGCGCGGCGCGCTGTCCGTGTTGCTCGCGGCCGAGCTACTGGAGCGGGTCGGGTCCAAGACGAGCACGCGCTACCGGTGGAACCTCCATCGACTCGAGGAACTCGCCGCCGGAGCCGTGCTTAGCAATTCTCAACTTGCGCAAAATGAGTGAGGGCTCAATCATGAGCTCATGGCCCGACCCACGGTGATTCGAAACGAAGCGATCTTGCAGGCCGCACGAGACGTGTTTCTCGAGCGGGGCATCCTCGCGACGTCGGCCGAGGTCGCGCAGCGCGCAGGCGTCAGTGAAGGGTCGCTGTTCAAACGTTTCAAGACCAAGGCCGACCTCTTTCGTGCCGCGATGGGCCTCGACGTCGAGCACGCTCCCCCCGGGGTGGCGCAGCTCGCGAGCCGGGTGGGCGTCGGCACCGTCGAGCAGAACCTGGTGGAGGCGTGCCTGGATGCGATCGGCTTCGTCGAGCGAATCTTTCCGATCGCGATGATGTCGTGGTCGAACCCGAAGGTGAACGATTGCATGCCCTTCGCGAACGACATCGAGCCGCCTCCTCTCCGGCTCCAGCGGCTGCTCGCCGAGTACCTGAGCGCCGAGCAGGCGCTCGGTCGGGTGCGGCCGATCGAGGCCAAGATCGTCTCGCGCGCGATCCTCGGCGCCGTGAACGGCTACGTCTTCACCGAGGCTCGAGCCGATCGATCGCGACGCATACGTGCGTGAGTACGTGAAGATCCTCGTGGCCGGGATGACCCCCGAAGCACCTCGCGCCGTCGCGAAGCCGGCGCGGGCGCGCGCCGCCCCCGCGCGTCGCGCCGGTGTCTCCGCGCCGCCGCCCGGAGGCTGAGCGGCATCTGGTAGGCTCCGGCCCGGTTGGAGCACATTCAGCGGACCCTGAGCGGCGCCTCGGGCGCGACCATCGGCGTCGCGGTCGCTCTCGTGCTGCTCGCGTCTGCTGCGCTCGTGTTCGGGCCCGGTGAGCGGCGCCAGCTCGGCCAGCCGCTCTTTTTCCTCATTGCCCATTTCTTCTTCAAGGCGATCGAGCTCGTCCTCGAAGAGGGCTCGGCGATGTGGAACATCGCGTCGCTCCTGGCGCTGACTGCGCTCCTCGTCGCCATCGGCCGCGCGGGCGTGCTCCTCGTGATCGAGGCGATCCTGGGCAAGCGGCTCAACCGCCCCTTGCCGAAGATCATCCGCGACATCCTTCAGGGCGTCGTCTACTTCGTCCTGCTCCTCGGGGTGCTGCGACAGCTGGGGCTGGAGCCGGGGCAGTTGCTCACGACCTCGGCGCTCCTCACCGCGGTCATCGGCCTCTCGCTGCAGGACACGCTCGGAAACCTCATCGCCGGCTTGGCGGTGCAGATGCAGCGGCCGTTCGAGATCGGCGACTGGATCCAGTACGACGCCGAGACCAAGAACATCGGCCGTGTGCTCGAGATCAACTGGCGCGCGACGCGGCTCCTGACGCTCGACGAGGTCGAGATCATCGTCCCCAACGGGATGTTGGCCAAGGCTGCGCTGCGCAACTACTCGCGCCCGACCGCGGCCTCGCGTCGCAACCTGTACGTGTCGGTGACGTACGACATCCCGCCACGCCGCGTGCAAGAGATCATCCTCGAGGCGATCGCCGATTCGCCCGGCGTGCTTCGCGACCCGCCGCCGTCGGTCGTGACCAACAACTTCGGCGACTCGGGCATCGAGTACTGGATCCGCGTGTTCACCGACCAGTTCCACCGCCGAGACGTGGTCGACGGCGGCGTGCGCGATCGGGTGTGGTACGCGTTCCAACGCGCGGGGATCTCGATTCCGTACCCCCACCGCACCGTGCACCTCCAACAGCACTCCGAGGAGACGCGGGCCAAAGAGGCCGAGCGCCGGACGCGCAAGCGACAGCGAGCCCTCGAGAACGTGGACTTCTTGAAGGTCGTCGACGAGTCCGCGATCAAGGCGCTGGCCGAGCGGGCGTCGACGCGCTTGTTCTCGGCCGGCGAGGTCATCGTGCGGCAGGGTGAAGAGACGCACGAGCTCTTCATCATCCTGCGCGGCGAGGTCGCGGTCGTCCTCGATTCGGCGGGCGAGACCGTCGAGGTCACCCGCCTCGGTCGCGGCAAGTTCTTCGGCGAGATGGCGCTCGTGACCGGAGAGAAGCGAAAGGCCACCGTAAAGGCGGTCGCCGACTGCGAGGTCCTCGTCATCGACGACGACGCCTTCGAGCAGGTGTTGCGCGAGCGCCCCGAGGTGATCTCATCGCTGAGCCGCGTGCTC
>CALKVR010001306.1 GCA_938004815.1 uncultured Polyangiaceae bacterium
CAATCAAGCCAATCCAACCGTTGAAGCGCATGTTCTCGAGCTTACAAGAGCCTGCCTTCACCGGCACGATCGATGCACCGTTTGAGGTCATGCAGTCCAAGCCGCGCAAGCAGCGCTCTCTCGCGACACGCCCGCTCGCCGTGGCGGCCTTGCTGGGCACGGGGCTCGTCTGCTCAGCCGGTCTGCTGGGCGGCGCACCGGCCGTCGCACAAGAAGACCGCTGCTTCGAGGCGACCAACGAAGCCCGTTACAAGCCGTACGGCTATGACCACTACGTGATCATCCGAAACGGGTGCCTGCACGATCTCGTCTGCAGCGTCAGCACGAACGTCAATCCGGGACCCATCGAGGCGGCTGTGCCCGAGGGCGCGACCGTCGAGGTCCTGACGTATCAGCGTTCGCCGTCGCAAACGTTCACGTCGACCGTCACTTGCTCGCCGAAGTGACCCCCGCCAGGCGATCCCGCCCGGGCCCGATCAGGCCGCGAGCGCGACCGGTTGCTTGGGATCGAGCAAGTACCCTTCGTCACGGGTGAGGAGCAGGCCGTCGAGGCCGAGCGTGCGCAACGTCCAGATGGCGGTGTAGACCCGCCGGACCTGCGACTCGTATGGGATGCGCTCGCCGGGCCAGCCGATCGAGAACAAGTCGTCGACGCCGAGCGCGTCACCGGGAGCGGTGGCGCGGCGGGTGGCAAGCGCAGCAAGAATCCGACGGACAGCCCCGCGACGGGCGACGTCGACGCGACCGGCCGCGGTCTCGAACCACGTGCCGTCATCGGCGATGCGGGCGCTGTCTTCGGAGACGGGCGCCACCTCGACGCCCAACGTCTCGAGCAGATAGCGCGCCCGTGCGAGCTCGGCCCGCGCCCGCTCGGACGGCGGCGCGTTGCGGAACGCTGCCGTCACGCGCGAGACCACGCTGAGCAGGTCTCGGACCGTCGCCTCGAGCGAGTCGACCGTCCCGATCGTGTCGGGACGAGTCGCCTCGAAGGAGGCGAGATCGGTTGCGTCGGAAAGGACCATCGAGCTGCCGTCCGCTGCAAGCATGACCGTCTACGATTCGAGAATCGTGCCAGCCATTCACGGCAGGATTTCACAATGAAATCAGCGACCCATCGCCCGCCCGTCAAGTTGATAACGCCGAGCGCGGTCCGGCTGGCCCATTCAGGCAGACCTCTGCCGTCAGCTCTCGCGCGCCCGGGCTCAGTCGCCGCGGCGGACGGAGAGGATGGCGGTCTTGGCCAGCTTGCCGAGCGCGTCGAGCCGCCGGCCCACCCCGCGGGAGTAAAGGGTGCGGATGGTCTCGCGGGCGATGTCGTAGTCGAAAGTCCCGACCGGGTAGAGCTTGGCGGGGGCGCCGAAGGGGAACCGATCGCTGAGCACGGCCTTGGGGTTCGTGCACGCCCGGATGCCCTCGCGGCCGTTGAGGCGACCGAAGCCGGAACCGCGAACCCCGCCGAAGGGGAGGTCCATCGCCATGTAGGTGAGGCCGAAGTCGTTGACGCTCGTGCCACCGGCGACGATCCGGTCGGCGATGCGCCGCGCGCGGGCTGCGCTGGTGGTCATGACCGTCGCCGACAGACCGTATTGGGTCGCGTTCGCGATCCTGACGGCGTCGTCTTCACCCTGGGCGCGCACGATGACCATCACCGGCCCGAACGTCTCTTCTTGCAGGATGGCGGCATCGGCCGGCACGTCGCTGAGGACGGTAGGGGCGAAGAAGTCGCCGACCTCGGGGAGGTTTCGGCGGCCGCCGGCCAGGACCTGGGCCCCCTTGGCGGCCGCGTCGGCGACCAGCCGTTCGACGATCTCGATTTGCATGGGGGTCGTCATCGCCCCGAGGTCGACCCGCTTGTCTCCGAGCGGCGGCCCCTGGCGCAGCGCCTTGGTCAGCTCGACCACGCGCGAGACGAAGGCGTCGTAGACGCCGTCCATGACGATGAACCGCTCTGCCGCGAGGCAGTTCTGCCCCGCCGCGATGAAGACACCGGCGAGGGCCGCGTGGGCGGCCCGCTCGACGTCGGCGTCGTCGCAGACGATGAAGGCGTCTTTGCCCCCGAGCTCGAGGATGACGGGGGTGAGGTTCTTCGCGCTCTCTTCGATGATGCGGCGACCGTTCGCCATCGAGCCGGTGAAGATGATCTTGTCGACGCCCGACGAGACGAGGGCGGCGCCGGTGGGCGCGTAGCCGTCGACGATCTGGACCAGGTCGGTGGGGACGCCGGCGCGAGCGAGCGCCTCGTCGAAGATCCGCTGGATGCGCGCGCTCGACCACGCGACGTGCTCGCTCGGCTTGATGACGACCGCGTTGCCCGCGAAGAGAGCGGGGATGGTCGGCCCGAGGATGTTCTGAAGCGGGTAGTTCCACGGCGCGATGACGCCGATCACCCCGAGCGGGTCGTAACGGACCTCGGCCTTCTTGTGGGCGAAGAGCCCCGCCGAAAGCCGCTCCGGCTTCAGGTGCGACTCGCCGTTGGCGATGGTGTGCCGGAGCTTCTCGCAGACGGGCCACACCTCGCCGAGCACCGCGTTCTCGCGTGTCTTGCCCGCGTCGCGCACGATCATGGTGGCGAGCTCGTCGGCGTGCTCGAGCACGTGATCGAGCAAGTAGCCGAGCACGCGCTTGCGCTCGGCGAACGTCGTCGTTCGCCAGGCTCGCTGCGCGGCGCGGGCGCGCGCGACGCGCTCGAGAACCTCGGCCGGGGAGACGACCGCGACCTCACCCAGCTTCGACCGCGTCGCGGGGTCGAAGCACGGGATCATGCGAGCAGTGCCGGGCTTCGTGGCTTCAGACGCGTGGGTGCTGGTGGCGAACGTCATGGCCGGGCGATGTACTCGCCACAAAGCGCACGATCAAGCGGCAGCGACGTCAGCGACAAACCCCCGCGCGACCATCGGAGCAAGTCATGCCGCCGGGGCACGGCGGAAACCGCGAGCCGCACTTGATCGGCTCGGGCGGCGCCGCGGGCCCCGTCTTGGCTGTGCTCACGGGCGCGGCCGACGGCGCGGCGGTAGGAGCGGCGGAGGCAGTCGCCTCGGCGGTCGCAGTGGGAGCAGCGCTCTCTCCCGCCGTGCCGGTGGCCGCGAGCGGATCCGTCGTCTCGGCCGGAGCGGATGGCGCCGATCCGCGGGGCTCGCTCACCACTTGTTGGCCGTTCGGTTCACACGCGGCGAGGCAAACCGCGACCGCCGCAAGCGCAGTGATGTGGGCAAACACCATGGAGCCTCCTTAGCCCGCCACCGTTCGTTCGGCGAGATCGAAGCCACGAGACGACCGGAACGAAGTCATCTCCCATGACGCAGTGCTCAACGTTCATCAAAGACCACCTCCGCCGTCGCGCCTCGGAGACGTCTCGTGTATGGAAAGGAATGCGGTACCAAACGAGCGGAGCGTTGCTCCTCTTCCTTCTTGCATGGGCCGGTTGTGGAGACGACAGCGAGACATCCGACGGCGAGACGAAAAAGAAGAAGAAGCCGCCGGAGCCTGGTCCTGCCTACGTGATCGATGTCGTGGTCGACGCCAACCGAAACGGCGTCGCCGACGCGAACGACCCGGCCGACCAGGACGCCGAAGAGACGTGGGACGCCACGACCGGCGCGATGTTCCTCCCCAACCTCGACGACGACGATGGCGATCGCATCCGCGATGCCGACGATCAGATCGTCAACGGTGGTGAGGACAACCTCGACCTCGCCCCCCTCAGCATCTCGGCCTGCACCGAGTGCCCCGAGGGCTCGTACGGCTATCTCGAGATCGATGCGGCCGCAGCCGCCAACGTGCGCATCTACGCGCTCGATGTCGAGACCAACACCCAGTTCCGCATCGTCGCCGGCGAGACCCTGCCGTGCACCGATGAGCCGCCGGCTTGCGCCCCGGTGACGATCTACGAGCTGTCCACCCTCGAGGTGCAGACCGGTGTGCAGCTCGCGATCGAGGGCCGCGACGTCATGCGCAAAGTCGACGGCTGGAACGGGTACGTCGACCTCAAGTATTCGATCTACGACGTCGACGGCTTTTCGATCACGTCGGAAGCGAACCCCGACGGCATCGACGCCGCGCGCATGCGCGTCGCGCCGTGGCAACTCCTCGGCAACCTCAGCCCGTTCGACCGCGTCTGGTCGAGTGAGGACTCGGCGCCGTTCGTCGACGGCGTGGGTGAGGGCGCCGACCACGCCGGCGTCGAGTACGAGACCTACGGCAACTACGGCGATCAGTGGACCCAGGACTTCTTCCAGACCGGGTTCTTCTCGATCAACCGACTCGACAACCAGGGCAACCTGGTGGTCCACGGGATGACGGTCGCCAACGCTCGGCCCTGGGGTCGCAGCAACAGCGACAACTCGCTGCCGAGAAACTGGCTGAAGAAGAACTATCTGGGCCCCGACAAGGCGACGCTCGTCACCTACAAGAACGATCACACGGGCGACACGTTCGACAGCCACGGCAACCACGATCTGATCCCCGCCTACACCAACGGCGCAGAGTCGTACCCGCTCGGCCGCATCATCCACGGCTCGGGCATCCTCAAAGAGACCAAGGACTTCTACGCCGCGCAGCTTCTTCAGGGCCCGCCCCTCGTGGTGGACACCGAGTGGCTGCTCGTCGGCCACGTCGACGAGTACCTGAGCTACGTGCCCGCCAACACGCCGCGCGGGTGGAAGCTCCTGGTGGGGTCGCCGGAGATGGGCCGCCAGATGTTGCTCGACGCACAGGCGGCCGGCAACGGCGCGACCATCATGCACGAGGGCAAGTACTGGGCGTTCCCACCGGGCCCCGCGGCCATCTCGATCGACGACGTCCTCGCCAACACCGGCCTGATGGAGGCCACGCAAGAAGCGCAGGCGGTGATCGACGACGAGCTGCAGAAGGTCGTCGACGCGGTCGGGCTCGCTCCCGACGAGATCATCGAGATGCCGTTCATCTTCGAGCACGTCCAGTCGGGTGGCGGCGTGTATCTCCTCGCCTACCAGCCGGGCACGGTGAACTCGTCATCCCCAAGCCCTTCGGCCCGCAGATCGGCGGTGAGGATATCTTCGAAGCGGATCTCGAGGCGCGCCTCGGCACCGCGGCGAGCGGCCTCGGCAGCGACGGCCAGGGCCTCGACATCTTCTTCGCCGACAACTGGGACCTCTATCACCGCCTCAGCGGTGAGGTTCACTGCGGCACCAACCCCGAGGCCTCGGCCCCGTTCTCGAGCGTCAACTGGTGGGAGACCGGACGATGAGCATCAAAAGCATTTCTCTTTCTTTCGCCGCGGCGGGGGCCCTCTTCCTCGCCGCCTCCCCCGCCCTCGCCGACGGCATCGCCGTCGCGACGAGCAAGGTCGCTCCCGCCGCACGATCGTCCCTGCAAAAGGACATCGGCGTGGCCAAGCGCGATCTGGCCGCCGTCCGGGCCAAGGTGCGTGACGTGCAGAGCGTCAAGCCCGAGGTCTACAAGCAGCAGCGCAACCCGATCCCGGAGGCTTCGAGAGAGCTCAAGGCGCTCGGCAGGGACGCGCTGGTTCCCATGCTCGAGGCCCTCGCTTTCGATGCGTCGCAGCCGGGTCTGTCGGCGGACGAAAAAGAGGCGCTGGTGATCGGCATGATCTCGGCTGTCGGCGAGATTCGTGACGCGCGGAGCACCCCGGTGCTCGCGGCGATCCTCGACGCGCAGCCCGGGTCGACCCCGGCCGCGCTGGCGGCTGCGCGCGCCCTCGGCAAGGCGTGCGGCTCGTCCGAGCGGCAGATTCTCATCTCGAAGGTCGACGGTGAGAAGCTGCGCGCCGCCGCGGTCCAGGGGCTCGGCGAGTGCCGCACCCTCGACAGCGCAAAGGCGATCGCCAAGGTCGCGAAGTCCTCGGCCGATGGCGAGACCCGCAAGAGCGCGGTTCGCGCGCTCGGTGTCGTCGGGTCGAGCTGGGCCTGGGCCGCCGAGGGCAAGGCGGACGATGACGAGGCGCTCGAGGTTCGTACCCTCGCAAGCAACACCCTCATCGACATCTTCGTCGCCGATGTGAACCTGCGGACCGACTCGAAGCGGGCGGTCCTCAAGTGCGAGGCGCCGAACGCCCTCGAGCGCGTACGCGCCGCCAAGGCCCGCGCCGACGCGACGACGGCCAAGGCGCTCGAGTCGCTCGAGCGCCTGATCGCCCAGAGCGCCGCGCGAAAGAAGTAGCCGGAGCACCTACCCCGGCTTCCGAGAGAGGCGCCCCGTAGGGGCGCCTTTTTTCATTGGGACGCGGTCACAAGCCTCCGGGACACCGGCACGTGCTTTCCAAGAGGTCGCGATGCGCTGGTCGGCTTGGAAATCGATGCGTGCGGGGGTTCAGGTGCTCAGTGGTACGTCCCTGGCCTTGGCGGTCGGGTGCTCCGGCGAGCCCGTCGCAGCCGAGCCGCTCGAAGAGATGAGCCTGGCCGCGATCGAAGACATCGAGTCGGCGGCCCAAGCAGCGCGACGCCGCCCCCAGTACGACGACCGCGTCGCCCTCGCGGGCGTAACGACGCCGGCCGAGCAGCCCACCGCCGACGGCCCCTGGTTCCTCCGCCCCGCGGGTCAACCGCAGCAGGTGCCGGTCAATCCGGTACAGCCGGTCCAACCGTCGACGAACCCCGAGTCGTTCTCCAACGCGTCGACGGCCAACATTCGCCCCGAGCCCGTGCGTCCGATCCAGCAGCCGGTCGCGCCGGTGCGCCCCATCCGCCGCGGCCCGCCCGGTGGTGGCTCGCGCAAGGCGGCATGCGGTCGCGGCTGACATCGTCCTGGTAGGCTGGCTCCGCCGGCTGTCATGAAGATCCTCTGCGGCGTCTCGCTCCTGCCCGCCGAAGACGTGCGCGCCGCGTCGGCTCCGCTCTTCGCCGAAGGGCTGGTCGATGCGATCGAGTGGAGCGTCGACTTCGGTTTTGGGCCTGGATCGATCCCGACATGGATCGACGATCTCTTGCAGCACTACGCGTCGCGAGACGCGCTCTTCGCGCACGGCGTGGAGCTGTCTCCGATGACGGCCGAGCTCGCACCCCATCAGGGCGCGTGGCTCGACGCGCTCGATGACGCGTTTCGCCGCCGCCCGTTCCGTCACCTGACCGAGCACTACGGCTTCATGACGGCGGGGCCGATCGTACGCGGCACGCCGCTGCCTTTGCCGCCGAGCCGCGCGGCGCTCGAGGTCGCGACCTAGCGCGTGCGCATGCTCCAAGCCCGCGTGGAGAGGCCGATCGGGATCGAGAACCTCGCCTTCGCGTTCGGCAAGACCGACGCGTTGGCCCAAGCGAGCTTCGTGGCCGAGCTATGCGAACGAACGGGCGCGTTCATCCTCCTCGATGTCCACAACATCCATTGCCAGGCCGAGAACTTCGGCCTCGATCCGCTCGAGCTCGCGGCGCGCTACGGCCTCGAGCGCGTGCGCGAGATTCACATCGCCGGCGGGGTGACGAGCACGACCCGATCGGGCGCGCGACCGTTCCGCCGCGACAGCACGACGAAGCCGTCCCCGATGCCGCGTTCACGTTGCTATCCGACGTCGCGGCGCGCTGCCCCAATCTCGAGGTCGTGATCCTCGAGCGATCCGATCGCTCGATGTTCACCGACGCCGAGGCCGAGCGCTACCGAGCGGACTTCCACCGCGTGCGCGAGATCGTGTCGGCCGCGTCGGGGGTCGACGACGCCCCGACGACCCAGCGGCCCCTGGCCGAGAGCGACGCGCTGCTCGCGCTCGTTGCCGACGATCGGGTAGCGCTCGCGCGCTACCAAGAAGCGCTCCTCGCGACGCTGTCCTTTGGCAGTGAGCCGACGGTCTCGGTTCTCGCCGCCAACCCCGCGGTCGCGCTCTACGCCGGCCATGTTCGCACCTTCGAGCCGCACGCGCTCGAGGTCGGCGCCGACATGGCCCTCGAGTGGTGCGCCCGCGAGATCCCCGAGGGCGCGATGGAGGCAGCGGTGTTCCGGCGGCCCGGCGCCCCGCTCGCGATCGTCAACCTGCCCGTTCCCGCTCCCGGCCCGGGACAGGTTCTGCTCCGCTCGATCGCGGTCGGGCTTTGCGGCACCGATGCCCACGCCTTCACCGGGCACTTCCCCCTCCCGACGCCGATCGTGCTGGGCCACGAGATGGTCGGCGTCATCGAGGCGATCGGCCCCGGCGTCGAAGCGTTGCGGGCCGGCGATCGGGTGGGCGTGCGGTGGATTCAGCGCACGTGCGGCACGTGTCCGGCGTGCGCGCGCGGAGCCGAGACTCGATGCCCCGAGCCCACCAGCTGGATCGAGAACGGGGGCGGTTTGTCCGAGCTCGTCGTGGTCGAAGCCAGCGGCTGCACGAAGATCCCGGACACTCTTGCCTCCGAGCTGGCCTCCCCGCTCTTCTGCGCCGGCCACGTCGCGATGTCGGCGCTGCGACGAGCGCGTCCCGAGCGGGGGGAGCGGGTCGCGGTGCTCGGCTTCGGCGGGCTCGGACATTTGGCGGTGCAGATCGCGCGCGCCGAAGGTCACGAGGTCGTCGCCGTGACGAGCAGCGAGGAGAAGGCTCGCGACGCCCGTAGCCTGGGCGCGGGTGAAGCCCTGGTCGCGAACGGCAACCCCGGCGAGGCCCTCGCCTCGATCGGTTGCGCAGACGTCATCGTCGCCACGACGAGCTCGATGGCCGATGTCGGTGCTGCCGTCGCGGGCCTGCGCGACGGCGGCCGCCTCGTCGTCGTGGGACTGGGGGAAGGCTCTCTGGCCATCGATCCCGCCGAGCTGGTCCAGCGCGAAGCGGCTCTCCTCGGCTCGGTGCAGGGTCCCGTCGCGGAGCTCGAGCAGGTTCTCGATCTGGCCGCCCGCGGTCTCGTCGTCCCCCGCGTCGAGACGTTTCCGCTTCACCTGCTGAACCGGGCCCTCGGAAGACTCATGAGCGGTCGGGTGCGCTACCGATCGGTCATTCAAGTGGGCTGAAACCCGACCGAGTTGGCGCGACGTCCGCCGCCTTGCCGTCTGCACGCGGCGAGGCGAGGCTGAAAGCGCATGAGGCCGCGCTTGGTCCTCGGTCTGAGGAACGTCGTCTATTTCGGACCCGGGATGCAGGCCGAGGCGCATGCCCACCACGCGATCCAGATCGTGGTGTCGTTCGACGGTCCATTCGAGATCGAGATCGAGGGGCGGGCAGGCCAAGCCAGTGCGGTCGCGATCCCGTCGCATCTCACGCATCGGCTCGACGCTACCGGCCGTGAGATTGCGCTGGTCTTGGTCGACCGCGAGGGCGCGGGCGCGAGAGCTCTGGACGAGCTTGCGCGGGCACGAACGGGCGAGGACATCGTAAACCTCGTAAGAGCGGAACGGCCTGACGCCGAGCTACCGGCCGTGGAGATCGGCCGGTGGGGCCAAGCGGTCGCGGACCGGCTGTCGGGAACTTCTTTCACCGAACCGGCCCTGTCGACGATCGTTCAGAGCGCGCTGCTGCGCATCGCCGGGTGCGGTGCGCGAGGCGTGCGTCTCCACGACGCAGCTCGAGCAGCGGGCATCTCGCCGACACGCCTCACGCACGCGTTCACCGCCGAGGTGGGCATCCCCTTCCGCCGCTATCAGCTCTGGGTTCGCACCAAGCTCGCGATCGAGGGCGTGCGGGCCGGCCAGAACTTGACGGAAGCAGCCGTAACCGCGGGGTTCAGCGACTCCGCCCACCTGAGCCGCACGTTCCGGAGGACGTTCGGGCTTCCCCCTTCCTTCCTCCTCCAGGCCGAGGTTGCCGGGTCCTTTCTGAGCGACGAATGACCGGAACGTTCAAGCTGGGCGGCGCGCGCTGCCACAAGTTTCCGGTCATGAAGCAAGTCAAAACCCTCGGGGACTACGTTCAGGACTACATCGATGCGGCCCGAGCCTCGGCCGACAGCCGCGACTGGCACGGCGTGTGGTCCAGCCTGGGCATGGCCCACGTTCTTTCCCAACCGCTGGTTTGGCCTCACACCAGGGTGCACGCGTGGATGCTTTGGTTCGGCCTGCGGACAGGAAACCTGCGCGAAGCCTTCGGCCAGCTGCTCCGGATCGTCCTCACCCCGATCGGCACCGCGCTCGGCCGCCTCCCGGTCGGAAATCCTGGCCTGGTTCGTTACTCTGTGCTCGAGCCCATGCCGATTCCGGAAGAGGCAGCCCGGATCTTCGAGACGGTCGGCGTCTCTCCGGTGGGAGTTACGAGCAGCATTTCTTCCCGTTCGGTTGCCCGCACGTGAGCGGATCGGGATCGCACTGGTTCAGCCACACTTGGACTTCTCCGAGTTCCACTCTCTTCCGGCCGGCGTGGAGCGGCGCACCCGCGAGCGTCGTGAGCTCGATAACGATGTCGAGGAGCGTTCCTTCCGGGAGCAGCGATGCGGGGTCGGCTGTCGTGCCGGTGAGGTACGCGATCAAACCGGCGTGCTGTGCCCCCTTGAGCTCGATCACCCGCACCCCGAATTCGCTCACCGGCTCGCCAGTGTCTGCGAATTCAGCGCCGATCGTGGCAATCACTTGACGTGGACAGCCTGGGCAAACGACCGCGCCCCACACGTGGTAGCCCCCTTGCGGACCGGTGATGTGCGGAACGATCTGACCGTCGCGCAGCGGCTCGTAGCAGACTTCCCCCGTGCCGATCGCGAACTCCGTGCCGACCCCCGCGGGGCAGACCGCGGTCAC
>CALKVR010001307.1 GCA_938004815.1 uncultured Polyangiaceae bacterium
GGCAAGGCTCGCGCGCCCGAGGCAGCCGAGCCGCGCCTCGCCGATGATCCCAAGGCGGTCCTCGTGCGCGCGCGCCGCGAGCTCCACCGCCTGCTCCAGGCGCTCGCCCGCAAAGACTGGGACGCCGCGCTCGCGGCCGTTCGCCCCGACGCTTCGCTCACGACCAAGCGCTTCGACGAGTGGATGAAGCCGTTCCTCGCCGAGCGCTCGAGCCTCGCCGCGTACGGCGACGCCCGGAAGGCCGAGTTCACGACGCTCAAGCAGACGGGCGCCGCGACGTGGGACGCGTGGCAAACCCTGGTCGACCCCGCGGGAGAGAACGACTGGGCGATCGAGGCGTCCATCGATCTTTCGGGCACGATCGACGACGCCACGCCGATCATCGCGATCCGATCGATCGCGCCGGCTTGACCGCCGTCAGTGCATCGTCTCTTCGAGCAGGTCGCGCCAGTCGTCGGCGTCGAGCTCGGGGTAGATGTAGTCCCCCTCGAAGTTCGTGTGGTGCAGCATCAACCGCGCGACGTCGAACACCATTTGCGCGACATCGTCGTTCGGCCCCGCCTTGTCCAGCTTGTCGCGGAGCTCGCGGATGGCGATGTGATGCTTCTTGGCGACGTCGACCTCGGGCCCGAGGCCTCGCTCCTCGAGCTTGGGAAAGAGCGACTGCTCTTCGTAGTGCATGTGCCTTTCCATCGCGCCGTGCAAGAACTCGACGAGTGGTTGGCGCTCCTTGGCGGCGGCCTCGCGCGAGCGGTTGGCGATGCTCATGAGCTGACGCGCCATGTGCCTCGCGGCATCCTCCTCCTGGAACAGGTCCGCCAGCATGCTCGAAAAGTCCACGTGTCCTCCGTCCGCCCACAGGGCTAGCACGACGGCCGGCCCGCCGAACCCGGGCCGGAGCCCGGTCCGGGGCCCTGGAGCCGGGCGGTTTCCTTCCTCGACGAGGAATGCCGCATCCCCACGGAACCTGTTACACTCGAGTGGGCCCAACGTGCGGCTGGACTCTCGGTGATTCAAGCAGGCAAGGTCCTGAACGGGCGCTACAAGCTGCTCCGGCCGCTAGGCCAGGGCTCCCAGGCCTACGTGTGGGTCGCGGAGCACCTCGCCCTCGGCTCGCAGGTCGCGGTCAAGCTCATCGATCCCGAGCTGGCCAAGCAAGACGACGCCCGGGAGCGCTTCGCGCGCGAAGCGACGGCGGCCGCCAAGCTTCGGAGCGCGCACGTCGTGCAGATGCTCGACCACGGCATCGAGGGCGACCAGCCGTTCATCGTGATGGAGCTGCTCGACGGTGAAGACCTCTTCGACCGGCTCGAGCGCAACCGGCGGCTCACGCTCGCCGAGACCTCGAAGATCCTCACGCAGGTGGCGCGCGCCCTCATGCGTGCCCACGCCGAGGGCATCATCCACCGCGACCTCAAGCCCGAGAACGTCTTCCTCGTGCGGAACGAGGACGAAGAGCTCGCCAAGGTGCTCGACTTCGGTGTCGCCAAGGTCATGACGCCCGCGAAGGCGGCGATGACGCGTACGGGTGTGGGCACCCTCATCGGCACCCCGCACTACATGAGCCCCGAGCAGGTCAAGGGCGTGAGCGAGATCGATCACCGGTCAGACCTCTGGTCGCTCGGGGTGATCGCGTACCAGTGCGTGACGGGGCACCTGCCGTTCGACAGCGAGGGCGTCGGCGATCTCTTGATCCGGATCGCGCAGAACACCCCCGCCGTCCCCTCCACGCTGAACCCCGAGCTGCCGGCGGCGTTCGACGAGTGGTTCAAGCGCGCTTGTGCGAAAGAGCCGTCGTCTCGCTTTCAGACCGCGCGCGAGATGGTAGAGGCGCTGGCCAAGGCGGTTGGCATCCAGGCCGCGCTCAGCCAGCCCGAGCGGCTCCTCGTCAACCTCGCAGACAGCACCGATCTCGACTGGGGCAGCCTCGCCGGCGTCCGCATCCCCGCCACCCCTTCGTCGCGCCGCGGCAGCCCCGACTCCGGGGCACTGGGTAGGGCGTTGCCGGCCGCGACCGGTGCGACGGCTCGCGCCCGAGAAGAGACGCTCGACGGCAACGACTTCATCGAGGTCGTCGAGGGCTCGCGGCCGCCGCCCCCCCCCGAAGCGGCGCCGAGCCCTCCGGCGGCGCCGCCTCCACCGCCACCGAAGCCTCCCGTCCCCACCCCGCCCCGGCCGGTCGCGGTGGCGGCCGACAACCCGTTCCTCGTCGAGGCGCCGCCGGCCTCGCGCCCCATGCCGAGCTCCACCGCGGCGATGAGTCGGTCGCCGTCGAGCGGGCGCGGGCTCCAGTCGACCGTGACCGGTCTCGCATCCACGTCGGATGCTCCCATCGACGCGCCGCCCGAGCTCGATGGGTCGCGCAAGCGCCGCGCAGGTTGGTTCGTCGGTCTCGCGCTCGCGGTGACCGCCGTCGGCGTCACGTTCGGCGTCGTTCAATCGCGCGGCGGCTTCGACGTGGCCCAGCCGCCCGACCCGCCGCGGCCCTCGCCCGCGAGCACGACCACGTCGACCGAAACGCAGCCGACCCAACTTGCGACCACGACCGCCACCTCCGAGAGCACGGCCTCCGATCCGTCGGCATCCGCATCGGCGAGCGCGTCGTCCGCCACACCCGAGGCGATCGATCCGCAGGTCACGAAGAAGCCGGCCAACACTCCCACCGGCTCACCCGCCGGCCCCCGCCCGAGGAAAACGAGCGACGCGATCGAGATCGAGATCCCCGATCCCGACAAAGAAGTACGCCTACCGCGCGGGCAGTAGGCGTCGGGGCCGCACGCGCAGCGGCAGGAAGAGCAAGCGGGGTTGGGGCCCCGCGCGCAGCGGCAGGAACAGTCAGTTCAAAAGCTTGCGCGAGAGGATCTTGAGCGCGTCCTCGGCCGCCTCGTGCACCGCTTCCATCAGCTTCGCCGACTTGTCCTTGTCACGAACGAGGATCGCGAAGGCCGTCCCCTCCATCGTGAAGGTCGCGAGCGGCGTGTCGAGCTCCGGCTCGGGAATCTTTCGAACCGGGACGCGCACGTCGAGCGAACCGACTTTCAGTTCGACGAAGCCAACGAGTTCCGCTTCTACCAGCATCATGTCTCCTCGAACGTAAGGCCCACATCGGACGAAGCAAGGGGCTTGCCAGACCTTCGTCGGAGGATCAGAGGGCCTCAAAGGAGACGGATGCGGGCTCCGACGCGAGCACGCGCTCGATG
This sequence comes from uncultured Polyangiaceae bacterium, assembly GCA_938004815.1. GTDB lineage: Bacteria > Myxococcota_A > Polyangia > Polyangiales > Polyangiaceae > Xiheicaenibacterium. The sequence goes on from CALKVR010001307.1 coordinate 3,201, forward strand.
GCCCCCGTCACGCGCGCGTAGATTTCATCGTCGGACTGAGTCAACTCGCCCACCTGGATGGGCGGCAAGAGGTGAAAGCCCACACGGGACGGAAGCCACGGGATCGCAAAGCCCGCTGCGAAGGCGAGCGCCGCCGTCGCAGCGCGCACGCTTCGACGCGGCTCCCGCGAAAGCGCGAGGTAGCCGAGCGACGCCAGAATCCCCGCGATCGAGAGAGGCACGCGGCGAACACCGAGGAGCCTCGCGCCCGACAAGTAGGCCAGGGCCTTACTGTAGCCGAGCGTTGGAGCGGTGAGGTGTGTGCCGGTGATGGCCATCGGCACGATCGTGAGACCATGCTCACGCGCGAGGCGAACCCACCCCGTGCGCCCCGCGAAGTCGACGCTGCGCGCGCGCCAGAAAGGCCGCATCGACTCGTGGTCGCCACCGGGAAAGAGCAGCAGCGCCGCGCCGTTCGCCCGCGCCCACGCGGCGCCCGCGCGAGTGGCCTCGACGCACCCGCCGCGGCGCAAGAACGCGCCGACGCCAAGGGAGCGCAGCATCGCCGGATGCGCCATGCCAGCGATGCGTCGGTCCATGCCCACCTCACGCGCCCACACCTCGGGCAGCAGCAGCGCCTCGACCGTACCGAGACCGGAGTGGTTGGCGACCACGACATAGGAGTCATGGGCGGGAAGATGTTTGCGACCTGTGAATAACCAGGGGAAGACCCTCGTCACGAGGGGCGCC
>CALKVR010001308.1 GCA_938004815.1 uncultured Polyangiaceae bacterium
ACCATCGACGTCGACTCGATCGAGATCTACATCTGGTTGACCGACACCGTGGGCACCATTCGAAGGCAGCGCATGCCCGCCACCACTGGCAAGATCAACGGCAAGGTTGGGCTGATTGCCGAGCTGGCTCTCGGGAACAACATTTACACACATGTCCACGTCGCAGCCCGCGCCGTGTCGGACGACGGATCACCGGTGGGAAGCATCGAGCTCCTGGTTCAAGAATAGAGCGCCGAAGCTCAGCTCGCGAGCACGCTCGAGAGCAGCTTCTCGAGCTCGTCGGTCGGCGCCCGCAGCGTCTCGATGGCGTCGGACCAGAACTGGGGCGACTCGAGGTCGCGGCCGATGCTCGCCTTGGCGACGTCGTGCGCCATCGCGCTGCCCGTCATCCGGAGAAACTGCTCGTAGCGCGCGAGGAACGCGGGGCCCTCTTGCTTGTAGATCGCGTACATGCCGCGCGAGAGCAGGAAGCCGAACGTGTAGGGGAAGTTGTAGAACGTGACGTCGGGGATGAAGAAGTGGAGCTTCGACGCCCAAAAGAGGGGGTCCTCTTCTCCTACCGCTAGGGCGTCGCCGAAGATCTCGCGCTGCGTCTCGCGCATGAGGTCGGAGAGGCGGCTCGCGGGGAGCTCGCCCGCGGCGCGCTCCTCGTAGAATTTCTTCTCGAAGAAGAACCGCGTGGGCACGTCGAGGAGGAACGCGGCGCCATCGCCCACCGCCTCGCCGAGGAGGAGCGCGCGCTGGGCCGGCGAGAGCGACGGATCCGCGAGCAGACCGTCGGAGAGCAGGCTCTCGGCGAACGTCGACGCCGTCTCGGCGAGCGTCATCGGGTACTGCCGAGAGAACACGCGGAGACCGCGCATGACCTCGGCGTGGAAGGCGTGACCGACCTCGTGCGCGAGCGTCGAGATGTCGCCGAGCGAGCCCTGGTAGGTCATGAAGACGCGAACGTCGTCGGTGAGCTCGGACGCGATGCAATACGCCCCCGGACGCTTGCCTGCGCGCGCATCGGTCTCGACCCAACGCCGCGTGAAGAGCTCGTCGAAATAGGTGGCGAGCTTGGGATAGCCGCGGCCGAACGCGTCGCGCACCATGCCCACGCCGCGCTCGAACGGCACGCGCTCGGCAGAAGGGAGCGGCAGGGGCGCCTCGAGATCGAACCAGCTGATCGCCGAGAGGCCCATCGCCTTCGCTTTGAGCCGAAGCCCTCGGCGCGGCAGCTCGGCGTGGGCGCGCACCGCCTCGAACATCGCGTCGAGCGTCTTTTGCGAGATACCCGCCTGGTGGAGGGCGACGTCGAGAAAGTGTCCCACCCCGCGGCGGACGTTTAGCACGAGGCGCGTGCCGGCGATGTGGTTGAGCGCCTGCGCCAGGACGTCGGAGGCCTCGGCCCAGCTCACGTTGCCAGCCTCGAACGCGGCCTTGCGCACCCTGCGATCGGGGTCCGCCATGAGCGAGCGGCGCTGCGCCATCGGGACGCGCTCGCGCCGCCCGTCGGGGTAGACCATGTCGAACTGCATCTTGGCGGAGATGCCGTCGTAGAGGCGCCCCCACCCGGTGATGCCGTGCGCGCCGAGGTCGGCGGCCAGGCCCTCGAGCGCGGGTTGCATCGAGGTCTTCGCCTCGACGCGCAGGGTATGGAGGTAGTGTCGGGCACCGTCGAGCGCCGGACGGGACGCGAACGCTGCGAACGCTGCGTCGTCGAGGGGCCCGAGGACACGCCGCAGCTCGACCGATACCTTCTCGAGCGTCGCGCGCAAGACCGCGACGCGCCCCTCGGCCATGGCGTAGCGCGCATCGTCGGCGTCGGCCGAAGCGAGACACGTCACGTAGGTGGAGAGATGGCTCAGACGCGCGAGGATCTTCTCGTGGGCGAGCAGCACCGCCTCCCAATCGGCCGCGGCCTGGGCCGACGATGCGATCGGCGGCAGGGCGGCCGCCCGGGCGACCAGCGCCGCCGCGTCGTCCGCGAGCGAGCGCTCGAAGACCTCTCGCTCGGGGGCGGCGAAATCGGCAAAGAACGGGGTGAGGTCCCAGCGCGTCTCGATCATGATCCGGGGTCCGGGGTTACCTCGGAGCCGTACGTGCCGGAAGGCCTGACCGGCGCGCCCCGGTCATGTATGTCTCACCCATGCGGCCCCTCCCCTTTCGTCGCGCATGGCTGTTTCTCCCGGTCGTCGTCTCGTTCGCTTGTGGTGACAAGGCGGACCCGGCCAATGACCCCGCCAAGAAGAAGAAGGACGCCGACGACGCCGTCGCGATCCTGACGGCGTCGGTCGGCAAGATCTCGGCGTTCCTGCCCCACATCATCTTGCCCAAAGAGAACGAGCCCTACGCGCCCGCCAACCGGAACAGCGAGGTGCGCGCAGCGACGGCCGCGGCGAACGAGGTCCGTCACGAGGCCACGTCGGCCCGCCAGCTGCTGAAGAAAATCGGCTCGCCCTTGACCGCCGCGGTCGAGACCGCGTTCGATGGAGTCTCCACCGCGTGCGCCGACGCCGTCGACGCGCCGAAGATCGAGGGCTGCCTCAAGGCCGTGACCGCCCTCGACGAGGCGCTCGGCAAGCTGGGCCCCGAGGCGACGGCCGCCGGCGCCGGTTCGAAGGTGCCCCGCGTCGGCAAAGACGGGATCACGAAGGAGGGCACCGCCGCGACCCAACCGCTGGTCGGGGCGCGGGGGCCGGGGCCCGCGGAGACCGACTACCGCAAGAAGCGGAACGACCCGAAGGCGGCCTACGACGATATCGACAAGGCCTGCGTCGCCGCCGAGGGCGAGGCCGACCAGGCTGCTCAGCAGTACGAAAACGCCGACGAGCCCATCCGCCTCGTCGCGGTGACGCGCCAGATGTCGATGAAGTCGCAGTGCAAGCGCCTGCGCACCGCCGCCCAGGCCAGGACCGACCTGGAGGTCTGCAAGAAGACCCCCAAGAGCTCCGAGTGTGCGACAGCGTGCGGCAAGGCGCAGGCCGTCGTCGACGAGGGGGTGCCGGCGGCCATCTTCGACTCCCTGAAGAAGGAGCAGGAAGAAGCCTGCAAGCAGATCAAGTGATCCGCTTCGGCCCGCGTTGACCGAGGTCGGTGTCGCCGTCAGACTGACCTCGTGGAGAAGACTGGCGACGTTGGGGTGCTGGATGACCTCGTCGCCGCGCCTTCACCCCCCCGGCCCCCCTCACGGGGTGAGGGGGGAGTCGTGCTGGCTACGATGCTCCTCGCATGCTCCGCAGACGGGCCGGGGCGCATGGCCGCGAAGCCGCCGCCGCCGACGAGCACCGTCGACTACCTGGTGATCGCGGCGCGGTCGGCCGAGGACGAGCTCGCGCCGCTCGTCGCGCTTCGCGAGCAGCAGGGCCACGACGTGAAGTTCCTCGCGCTCGAGGACATCGCCGAGCCGGCCGAGCGCGGGCGGCCGAGCGCTCCCTCGGTGCGGCGCGCCATCAAGAGCCTCGCCGGCGCGCCCGGGTCCAAGCTCAAGTACGTGCTCCTGGCGGGGCACCCGAGCGCGTCGCCCGCTCTGCCGACGTTTGCGCGAAAGCAGGGCGAGTGGTCGTTCGGTTGGGGCGACCAGATGTTCCTCTCCGACCACGAGTACGCCCTCTTCGAAGAGCACGGCCTCGCGGTCGGTCGCCTGCCGGTCCGGTCGGACACCGAGCTCGCCGTCGTCGTGGAGAAGATCGTGCGCTACGAGACGGCGCCGGCAGGCGACTGGCAGCGTCGTGTGATGGTGGTCGGCGGGCCGGCGGACTTCGGCCCGGTGGCCGACGCGCTCATCGAGTGGCAAGCGACCACGCTCCTCGACGAGGTCTTGCCCTACGACTACGACGTCAACGTCCTCTTCGCGAAGGCCGACTCACCGTACGCCTACCGGTTCGATCGGCTCGGGCAGAAGATCGTGAGCGACCTCAACCAGGGCGCGCTCCTCGCGGTGTACGCGGGCCACGGCAACGAGGACAGCTTCGACAACGTGTACTTCCGCGGGTACAGCTTTCCGATCGGGACGGCGTACGACCTCGCCGCGCTCGACGTCGTGAACGGGGCGCCGTTCTTCATCTCGCTCACCTGTCACACCGGGGCCTTCGGCGGCGACCGCATCTCGCTCGGCGAGACGCTCGCGCTGCACCCGCGAGGCCCCGTGGCCGTCTTCGGGTCTTCCGAGGTGAGCCACCCCTATCCGAACTTTCTCTACGCCGAGACGCTGCTCGACAGTCTGCTCGAGAAGCGCTTGACCACGCTCGGCGACGCGGTCGTGGCGGCCAAAAAGGCGCTCCCCCAAAAGCGCATCTTTGCCGCAGAGATCCTCGACCCCGACGATCACGACGCGATCAAGGACGAGCACCTGTACCTCTACAACCTGCTCGGCGACCCGGCGACGCGGCTCCGCTACCCCGCACGCGCCAGCGTCGACCTCGGTCCAGGCGCGATCACCGCTGGTGGACGCATCGAGGGCAGCGCGTCGGCACCCGGACTCGGTGACGGCGACGCTGTCGTCACGCTCGAGACCGAGCGCACCGTCTTGCGAGGCGACCTGGAGACCATCGGCCGCTCCGAGTCGATCCCCATCGAGCGCTCGTTCGAGACGATGGCGAAGAACCACGCCATCGCCACCGACAAGATCGTCAGCCGCAAAGAGGTGAAGATGACGGCCGGGCGCGTACCGATCGAGCTCGACGCGCCGCCCTCGGCCGGGCGCTACGTCGTCAAGGTGCTCTTGAAC
>CALKVR010001309.1 GCA_938004815.1 uncultured Polyangiaceae bacterium
GCTCAGGGTCGAGCCGGCGTTTTCGGTCTACTGGGGTGGCCTCACCGGCACCCCCGTCGCCCCCCCCAAGCCCCAGGGCGGCGGCGGCTGGGCCCTCGACGAACAGCTACAATAATCCGCGGTTTGCCTGCTCTTGCCGGGCCGCGGCCTTTGGACTAAGTAGCCCGCTGAAGTCAGGTGGATCCGCGAGCCGGGTTCCCGTTTCGGGCCCGGCTTTTGGTCTTTTCGGGGCCCGGGCACCTGAGCTTCACGGGTGTTCTTTCGTCCGAAAATGCAGGAAACCTCCATCGATCACAGCCCCTTCCTCGCGAGCGTGCGCGCGCTCGTGGCGCCGCTCTGCGTGGCGCATGGGGTCGATCTGGTGGACATCGCGTGGGGCGGGCGGGTGCTGCGGGTCACCATCGAGCGCCGCGACCCCGCCGTGAAAGACGACCCGCACGGCACGTCCGGCTGGGGCGTCACGCTCGACGACTGCGCCGAGCTGTCGCGCGACATCTCGCGCGCCCTCGACGCCGATGAGGAGATCATCCCTGGCGCGTACAGCCTCGAGGTCTCGAGCCCCGGGCTCGAGCGAGACCTGCGCTCCGAGGACGACTTTCGCCGGTTCGTCGGCTTCCCCGCCAAGGTGAAGCTGAACCGACCCGCGCCCGACGGCCAGCGCGCTCTCCGCGGCCGCATCGAGGCCCTCACCGGGGCCGGCGCCACCGCCGCGCTCCGGATGCACGTCGATAGCAAGGACATCACCGTCCCGTTCGATACCGTCACCACCGCGCACCTCGTCTACGAGCTGCCGGTCGCCACGCCGAACAAGGCCCGCCGCGGTGTCTCCGACGCCAAGGCAGACCGTCCGAAGAAGGACCGCCGGCGCGTCTCTCAGAAGGGTGCCTAGCAGGAGTGTCATGATGAAAGCGACAGCGTCTACCGTCGTGTCCGATACCAACCTCGGCCTCATCCTCGAGCAGGTCGCCAAGGAAAAGGGCATCGATCGGAAGATCCTCGTCGACACGATCGAGGCCGCCATCCTCAAGGCAGCCCAGAGCGTCTTCGGCCCCAACCGCGAGCTCGAGTCCCGTTACAACGAGGACACGGGCCAGGTCGATCTCTTTCAGTACATGACGGTGGTCGAGGCAGTCGAGGACCCGGAGCGGCAGATCGCGGTCATCGAGGTCGAGAAGCGCAAGCTCGACGCGACGCTCGGCGAAGAGCTCGGCTTCCAGGTGTTTTGGCGGCCCGAAGACGCCCGCAAGGCCGCCGATCAGGACAAAGAGTACGGCGATCTGCTCATGCTCAAGCAGGCCCGCACGACCTTCGGCCGCATCGCCGCCCAGACCGCGAAGCAGGTGCTCCTCCAGCGCGTGCGCGACGCCGAGCGCGATCTCATCTTCGAAGAGTACAAAGACAAGAAGGGCGAGCTCATCCGCGGCATCGTCCGCCGCTTCGAGAAGGGCAACAACATCATCGTCGACATCGGGCGTACGGAGGGCGTGCTGCCGTTCCGTGAGCAGACCCCGCGTGAGACGTACCGCCCCGGCGACCGCATCGTCGCCTACGTGAAAGACATCGATCGCGAGGCGCGCGGCCCGCAGGTGATCCTCTCGCGCGCCGACCCGCGCCTGGTCGAGAAGCTCTTCGAGGCCGAGGTGCCCGAGATCTACGAGGGCATCGTGCGCATCGTCGCGGTGGCCCGCGACGCCGGCGCCCGCAGCAAGATCGCCGTCACCTCGCGCGACGCCGACGTCGACCCGATCGGCGCGTGCGTGGGCATGAAGGGCGCGCGCGTCCAGGCCGTCGTGCAAGAGCTCCGCGGCGAGAAGATCGACATCGTCCTCTTCGATCGCGATCCGGCGCGCTACGTGCTCGAGGCGATCAAGCCGGCCGAGGTGCACAAGGTCATCGTCGACGACTCCGAGGGCCGGATGGAGCTCGTGGTCCCCGACGAGAAGCTCTCGCTCGCGATCGGCCGCAAGGGCCAGAACGTGCGCCTCGCGTCGCAGCTCACCCAGTGGAAGATCGACATCATCAGCGAGTCGAAATTCCGCCAGATGGAGGACGAGGCGATCCAGGTGCTCCAGCGCATCGACGGCGTCGACGAGACGGTGGCCAAGGCGATGTACCGCCAGGGCTTCCGCGCCCTCGAAGAGATCGCCGAGGCGAGCGTCGAGGAGCTCGCGGGCGTCCAGGGCCTCGCCAACCCCGAGGTCGCCGAGCGCATCAAGAAGCGCGCCGACGAGACGGTCGAGATCGTCAGGCAAGAGCGCATCCGCAGCGCAGCCCTCAAGACCGAGCCCGTCACCGAGCGCGAGCGCCTGCTCCTCGTGCGCGGGGTGGGCGAGCGCACCGTCGTTCAGCTCGAAGAGGCCGGCTACAAGTCGATCTCGGATCTTCTGCGTGAAGACGAGGATCGCCTCGGCATCAAGAGCGGCCTCGGCATCAAGCGGGTTCGTGCCCTGCGCGTCTCGGCCAAAGAGTTCGTGCAGAACGAGCGTCTCATCCTCGCCGAGGCGCGCCGCGTGGCCCTCGCCGAGGGCGCGACGGTCGGCGGGGAGGTCGAACAACCCTGATGCTCGCGATGGCCGCAGGCAAGACCACGGAACGCGGTCCCACGAGGACGTGCGTCGGCTGCGGCCAACCGGTGTCGCAGGGCGCGCTCGTGCGCCTCGTCCTCGGGCCGGGTGGGGCGATCGCGGTCGACAGCGGCGGCGGCACGTTCGGCCGCGGCGCCTACGTCCACGGGGTCCCCGCGTGCGTCGCGCGCGCGGTTCGTGGCCTGCCGCGCGCCGCCAAGTCGAGCGTATCGCTCGACGGCGCGCCGGTGACCGAGAGCTCGCTGCGCGAGGCGATCGCGACGGCATACGACCGCCGGTTCGCCTCGCTCTTGGCGACGGCGCGCCGGGCAAAGAAGGTCGAATGCGGCTCCGACGCCGTCACCGCCGTCTGCCGCGCCGGCCGCGCCAGCCTGGTCGTCGTGGCGACCGACGCCGCCCAGGCCGCCGACCTCACCGAGGTGCGTCGCGCGCGCCAAGAGGGGCGCGTGCTCCCGTGGGGCACCAAGCTCGCCCTCGCCGCGGCGATTTCGGGTCAGACCGATGCCGCGGCCGACGTCGAGACCTCGGCTACCGACGCCGCGCGACGTCTCGGTGTCGTCGCGGTGACGGACACGCGCATCGCGCACGCTCTGAAAGACGCATGGCTGGTCGCTACGCTGACCGCCGCCGACGGCGAACGCAGCTCGCGGTCCGCGGTTCCGACGGTTGCCGATGATTCGGCCCCCGCCTCGAACCCCGGTGGCAGCTCCGGCGCTGTGGAGTGAAATTCATGAGTAAGGTACGGGTCTACGAAGTCGCCAAGCAGCTCAACATGGACCAGAAGACTCTGGTCGGTCTGTTTCAGGCCATCGGTGTCGGCGACGTTCGCAACCACATGAGCTCGGTCGAGACCGATGCGGTCGAGCGGCTCAAGCGCCACCTCGAACGGCAGAAGTCGCCCGAGGTCGTCGAAGAGCGCATCCGGCCCACCGTGGTCAAACGCCGCGCGCGCCCGACCGACGACGTCGCGCCCTCTCGCGCGCCCGCTCCGGTCGGCTCGCAGCCCGGCTTGGCCGCTCCCACATCGGTGCACGCGGTCACCGCGGTCCCCGCACCTGCTCCTTCCGTGCGCACGACGGTGCCGGCGGCCTCGACCTCCAGCTCCGGCGCGTCGGTCGAGCCGGTGTCCGCGGTCGTCCCGACCCTCCCCTCCGACGCAATCCCCGAGGCGGTGCCCTCCAACCGTGAGCCCGCTCAGGGCGCCCCGTCGTCGCGCGCGAGCGCGCAGCGAGGGGCACGATCGAGCCGCGCGGCTTCGGCGGACGCCAAGAC
>CALKVR010001310.1 GCA_938004815.1 uncultured Polyangiaceae bacterium
CCAAGAGAGAGCTCCACGATCTGCTCCACAAGGAGCCGACCAAGATCAAGATCGACGGCATCAACCTGACGTACGCGGGGCTCATCCCCAACATCCAGAAGTCGTTCCTCTCGAAAGACGTCGAGGCGCTCCAGCCCCACATCCGCGCCTTCGTCGAGCGCGCGATCAAGTTCTCGACGTGCCCCGATTGCGGCGGCACGCGCCTGAGCGTGGGCGCGCGCTCCTGCAAGATCAAGGGCAAGAGCATCGCCGATGCCTGCGCGATGCAGATCAGCGATCTCGCGGAATGGATACGCGGGCTCCGCGAGCCGTCGGTCGCGCCGCTCCTCGCGTCGATCCGGCACACGCTCGACTCGTTCGTCGAGATCGGCCTCGGCTACCTGTCGCTCGACCGACCCTCGGGCACGCTCTCGGGGGGTGAGGCGCAGCGCACCAAGATGATCCGCCACCTCGGCTCGTCGCTGACCGACGTCACGTACGTCTTCGACGAGCCGACGATCGGCCTGCACCCACACGACATCCGGCGGATGAACGACCTGCTCATCCAGCTCCGCGACAAGGGCAACACCGTCCTCGTCGTCGAGCACAAGCCCGAGACGATCGCGATCGGCGACCACGTCGTCGATCTCGGCCCGGGCGCCGGCACCGCCGGCGGTCAGGTCGTCTACGAGGGCACGGTCGACGGCCTGCGCGCGAGCGATACGCTCACCGGCCGCCACCTCTCCGATCGGGCGTCGCTCAAGGCGTCGGTCCGCAAGTCGTCGGGCGTCTTGAAGGTGCGCAAAGCGAGCGCCCACAACCTCAAGAACGTCGACGTCGACATCCCGCTCGGCGTCCTCGTCGTCGTCACCGGCGTCGCGGGCTCGGGCAAGAGCTCGCTCATCCACGGCTCGGTCAGCGGCCGCGACGGGGTCGTCGCGATCGATCAGAGCGCCATTCACGGTTCGCGCCGCAGCAACCCCGCCACGTACACCGATCTGCTCGACCCCATTCGCAAGGCGTTCGCCAAAGCGAACGGCGTCAAGCCCGCGCTCTTCAGCGCCAACTCCGAGGGCGCGTGCCCCACGTGCAATGGCGCGGGGGTGATCTACACCGACCTGGGAATGATGGCTGGCGTCAGCTCGGTTTGTGAGGACTGCGAGGGCCGCCGGTTCCACGCGTCGGTGCTCCAATACAAGCTCGGCAAGCTCCACATCGCCGAGGTGCTCGACCTCTCCGTCGACGACGCGCTCCGCTTCTTTGGCGCGGGGCCCGCCCACACCGCCGCCGCCCACGCCATTCTCCAGCGCATGGCCGACGTCGGGCTCGGCTACTTGCGGCTCGGGCAGCCGCTCCCCACGCTCTCGGGCGGCGAGCGCCAGCGTCTCAAGCTCGCGACGCACATGGGCACCGATGGCGGCATATACGTCCTCGACGAGCCGACGACGGGCCTCCACCTTGCGGACTTGCAGCAGCTCCTCGGCCTCCTCGATCGCCTCGTCGATGCCGGCAAGTCCGTCATCGTGATCGAGCATCACCAGGCTGTCATGGCCCACGCCGATTGGATCATCGACCTCGGCCCCGGCGCCGGTCACGACGGGGGCCGCATCGTCTTCGAGGGCACCCCCGCCGACCTGGTGAAGAAGCGGTCGACCCTCACCGGCGAGCACCTCGCCGCGTTCGTCGGCGCGGGCGGCGCCGCCCCAGCCAAGCCCAAAGGGTCCGGCAAGCCCGCGACTGCGTCCGGGCGCTCGACCGCGCGCGCGCGGTGACCGGCGCCGTTCGCCGCGCGCGCCTCTGCTGCCTGCGGTGGAGAGCGCTCAGTCGAAGATGTCGCCGAGGCTCTCGTACCAGCGGCGCTTGCGGTGCGCGGGCTTGCCGTGAGCGCGGCCGTCTTGCCAGCCCCGCCGCGAGCTGTCGGGCGGGTCGCTGTCGCGGTCGCGGCGGTGCGAGCCGCTCTCGTAGGCGTCCATCTCCTGCGTCGCGCGCGCGACGATCTTTTCGAGCTCGCCTCGGTCGAGCCAGATGCCTCGGCAGCCGCGGCAGACGTCGATGGTCACGCCATCGCGCTCCTTTTCATCGAGCACCGAGCTCTCACAACGCGGGCACTTCATCGGGCGGTGTCCTTTCGTCGGGTCATGCGGCCTTCGTCGCGGGATTCCTTAGACGCCGACCGACACTTCGACCGTAAGGAAATCCTGCGCGGAGGCTTCGTCGAGAGCGAAGAGGCCTGCGTTCGCGCCGGAGCCTGGTCCAACTGGATCACTCCGTCACCATGCATTCACCCCCAGCCGGTCCGACCGCTGCGGGATCGCGCCCTTACTAAGGCGCTGATTTCGCTGGCAACTACATCAGCGGACACTGTGGCACGAAGGCTGCTCTAGGCGCGACCACCCCCGCAGCAGACCCGGTCCGGGTCGGAGGATCTCTCAATGTCGCGATCGCATGTCAGCTCGATGGTCGGCGCGCTCGTCGTCTTTGCGTTCGGCTGCGCCGAGGATCCGAGCAGCCAGGATCAAGACATCGAGAAGGACGACTTCTCGCACGCGGACGCGATCCTCCAGTGCCAAGAGGCGAAGCAGCGCGGCCTCGAGGACGCGCTCACGCACCCCGAGATCGGCGAGGTGCTGGTCTCGTGGAACAAGTGCATGGCCGAAGCGAACGATCGCGTCGCGCCTCGCCTCGAAGAGAGCCTCGAGAAGATCGAGTCGGATCTCGAGGGCCAGGTGCTCAAGCGCTTCAAGCTCCAGCGCGGCGCGGCCGAGGCGCTCTGCCCGGTGATCGTGGACGCGAGCCCCGAGCCGGGTGGCCTCGTGGCCGGCACCTTCCTGACCGACTGCAACGCGGGCCTCGAAGAGGTGCTCTCGAAGTTGATCGCCGGCTTCGGCGGGCTCGCCGACGAGCAGAACGTTCTCCTCAACGACGGCGAGATGCGCGATCAATTCCCCGAGTGCATGGCGGTCTACGACGCGAAGACCGAGGCCGCGTCGAGCCAGCCCGAGCTCGCCGACGCGACCTTCGGCCTCGCCGCGTGCCTCGAAGAGGGCATCATCGCGCGCGCCACGTCGGACAGGGGCCTCGTCGGCCTCACGATCTCGAGCTTCCCCGAGCGCACCGAGGCCGAGGTTCGCGACGCTGTCATCGGCGAGCTCGGCGACATGTTCGCCGCGGGCGCCGAGACGTGCGCCGTCCTCACCGAGGCCGGCATCGACGGCGGCAGTCTCCTCGCCAACACCCTCGCCGGGTCCTGCCGCGCCGAAGCTGCGCAGCACGTGTTCGGCTACATGACGACGATCGTCGGGCCGATGAGCGGGGCCGCCCCCGAAGAGTGAGCCGCTCGGAGCCGTTCAGAAC
>CALKVR010001311.1 GCA_938004815.1 uncultured Polyangiaceae bacterium
GATCGAAGGCATCGCCTCGAACTTCAACTTCATCGCCAAGCCGATCGTCCGCGACAAGCTCGCCGAGGGAAACCAGATCGCGAAAGAGATCACGATCGAGTCCGATGGGCAGAACCTCCTCATCCGCACCGGCGACAAGGAGGCCCAGGCGCCGCTCGACGGCACGAGCGTCAAGCACAAGGCCACGAACGGCGAGACGATGGACATGACCTTCGCGGTCGGCGACGAGATCGTCCAGAGCTTCCAGGGCAACGCCAAGTCGCGTGAGAACCGCTACCGCATCGAGGGCGACAAGCTGACCTTCCAGGTGAGCATCAAAGCCTCACAGCTCCCGCGCGAGCTCGCCTACGAGCTCACGTACGAGCGCGTCGACGACCAACGCGCCGCCGCGCGGTGAGCCCGCGGCCGAGAGCGAGCCGCGCGAGGGCACCGGACGTCGCCACCGTCCAGCGGCCCGGGCTATCCTCTCGATCATGACTTCGCTTCGAAGCGCTTCCTACCTCTGTTCCATCTCTCTTTTGTGCGGTGCGTTCTTCGGCGGCGGCCTCGGCGGCTGCGAAGAGCCCGCGACGGTCGGCGAGTGCGGCGAGACCCCGCGCGCAGAAGACGGCCTCTACGCATGTGGCGACGCACTCGTTCGAAAGGAGGAGCCGCCCGCCGTCTGCGCCGATGAAAACCCGGGCCACCCCGACTCTTGCGCGCGCGACAGCGCGTGCGGTGGCACGACGCTCTGCTACTGCGGGCCGCTGGGCGTCGACGAAAGCGGCAACGTCCAGCTCGACGACAGCGTCGCTGTCACCGCCGCGGGCGGGCGCTGCGTCCAAGCGAGCTGCCGCACGAGCTCCGACTGCGGCGAGGGGCTGTCGTGCGTGGCGCTCGAACGCAAGGGGTGCGGCGGCACCACCGTGACGTTCGCCTGCACGACCGACGCCGACGCCTGCGTCGGTGCCGATTGTCCGGGCCAGTGCCGGCCGGATGTCGACGGCTCGCTGATCTGCGAGACCGAAGACTGCGGCTAGTCCGACCGGAGGTCGGCCCAAGCACCGACCCAGCCAGTGACGGATTCAGCCAAGCCGACACCCGCTCGGCGATCACTCGCAACCAGTTGATCTAACGGCACAATTAGGGTCCCGAATCCGGAGAGGCGAGACGAGCCTCCGGGCGTAAGGTGGTGAAGGTTTCGGTGGGCCGAGGTGCTCACCGGGCCGACATCGACCACCCGACGCGCCCAGAGGACCACCATGAGCACGCACCGCCAGATCGCTGACATCTCCGTCATTCAAGGAACGCGTTCCGAACGCTCGGCGCCGAAGCTCGGGCGTTGGATGCTCGCGCTCGCCTGTTCCGCATTCGTGGCCGCGCTCGGGATCGGTTGCGGCGAGTCTTCGGGCGACGGCGACGACGACGACGACGACGATGGCGAGGGCGCGAGCACGGGCGCGAGCAGCAACAACAGCGGCGACTTCAGCTGCTGTCTGAACGGCGACGGCTACAGCTGTCCGAACAAGGCGGCGTTCGACAAGTGCGCCGGGTTCGACTTTGCGGCGTGCGCCTCGGCCTGCGCGCCCTCCGACGGCCCTTGCCATGCGATGTGCGGGGAGCAGGCGGCGAACGCTACGCACGATCCGAGCGACTGCGATCCCGATCCCAAGGCAGCGGCGTGCAACGACGACGACCCGACCGGCTCGGGCTCGACCGGCTCGGGCTCCTGCACACCGAACGCGATCGGCTGCGACTCGTCCTTCGAGTGTTGCGATGGGCTCACGTGCAAGACGGACCCCAATAGCGGCACGAATGGCACCTTCTGCTTGGAGTGAGCGCCGCTCGGGCTGGCACTGACGCGGTCAGCGCCGCGCGACCTTCACGCCGTCTCGAACGCGATCGCTCGGGTGGAGCACGACCTGTGCGCCGGCCTCGAGGCCCGAGACGATCTGAACGTGGCTGGGGGTGCGCTCGCCGACGTCGACGCGCCGGAGCCGAGCGGCCTCGCCGTCGACGAGGTACACGGCCCAGGAGTCGCCGTCGCGAAAGACGGCGCTGGCGGGTACGGACAGGGCCGCGTCGCTCTGCCAGACGACGATGTGGGCCTCGATGCGGTAGCCATCACCGAGCGAGCTCCATTGGTCTCGGGGAGCGACGAGATCAATCACGATGTTGACGCGCTGCTCCTCGACGCCGAGCGCGCTGAGGCGCGTGAAGGCGGACGGCTCGATCATGCGCACCCGACCCTCGAGCGGCGGGCCGCCCCACCGATCGACGGTGACGACCGCGCCGGGGTGAATCCTCACCGCGTCGCTGGTCAGCACATCCGCGACGATCTCGAGCGCGTTCGGATCGCCTACCTCGACCAGCGGCGTGCCGGGCTGGACGACCCCCTCGCTCTTGTTGAGGACGCCGAGCACCCTGCCGCCGACCGGCGCCGGCACGATCATCTGCTGGCCGTCGCCCTTGTCTTTGCCCAAGTGCCCGAGCGCGGCCTGCGCCATGAGCAGCTCGTAGTCGGCCACGCGCTGGGCGAACCGCGCAGACTCGGCCTCGGCGATGGCGGTGCGCTCGGCGAGGAGCGTCTGCTCGAGCTGAGCCTTGGAGAAGGCGCCCTCGTCGGCCAGGGCGCGCGCCCGGTCGGCCTCTTTCTTGGCGTACTCCTTGGCGGCGTCGGCTCGCTCGACCTGCGCGGCCGTCTGCCGTTTCGCGGCCGAGCTCGCGGCCACGCGCGCTTCTGCCGCGCCTTTGGACCGCTCGTCGAGGAGCGGCGACGCAACGGGCTCGATGCGCGCCACCAGATCGCCAGGTTTGATCTCGTCGCCCGGATCGAGCTCGATGCGCGCGACCCGCCCGGCCAGGGGAGCGCTCACGACGTAGCGATCTTTGACCCGCGCCCGGCCGTCCTCGTCGACCGTCACGGTCATCGGGCCCTGCTCGACCGCGGCGATGTCGACGGGGATCGGCTTGGGCAAGAGCGCGAGGACGATCACCGCGATGCCGCCGAGCGCAAACGCGATGAGCAGGCCGCGCTTGAGCCACCGCGTCACCGCCCGCAAGAGCGCTCGGTTGCGCGGGGGGGGCTTGGCGGGGCTCGGACGCGGTTCGGGGTCTCGTTCGTTCATGGTTCACTCCCGCGTCTTGAGGACGCCGATGAGATCCAGCTGGTCGAGCTTGCGGCGCACGAGGAGCGCGCTGATCGCGGCGGCCACGAGCGCGACGAGCGACGCGTAGGCGTAGCTGCGGGCGGTGAGCACCACGGGCAGGCGAAACTGCTCTGGATCGACGGTCGACGCGATGCCGTGGACCAGCATGTTGCCGAACCAGAGACCGAACGGCAGCGCCACGAGCACCTGAATCGCGAGCTCGCCGAGGAGGATGCCGCTGATCTCGCCGCGATGAAAGCCCAGCACCCGGAGGCTCGCGAGGTCGCGGGCACGAAGGCTGAGCGCGATCCGCGCGTTGTTGTAGACGACGCCGATCGTGATCGTGGCCGCGAACACCGTGATAAGGAACGTCATCGTGGCGATCATGGCCGCGCTCTGGTCACGGAACTGGGCGAACACGTCGCTCCGCTTTCCCACCGAGACCACGTAGGGCATCGCCTTCAACCGTTCGTCGAGCTCGGTCTCGCGCGCCGGGTCGATGCGCAAGAGACCGATCGAGACGAGCGGCTCCTCGGGCAGAAAGGCACGCAGCGCGTCCGCCCGCATGTGCCCCTGCATCCCGAAGCTCTCGTCGACGAGGCCCGTCACCGTGAGCCGGTGCACCCCACGCTTGCCCTCGCGGACGTGGACCTCGATCTGATCGCCGACCGAGACCCCGAGGACGTCGCCCAAGACGTCGGTGAGCACGATGCCGTCGGGGGGCAGCGAGACGGCGCGACCCCAGCGATCACGGAGCGTCCTCAGCTCGGCGTCGTCCTCGTAGGCCATGATCGACGCATCACGCTTGCGGGCGCCCGCGGCGAAACGAACCGGGACGGCGCGAATGCCCTCGGCCGAGAGCACGCCGGGCAAATGGGCGAGCTCGCGCACGGCGCGGCGGGGGCGCGCCTCGGCGAACGTGACCATGACGTCTTCACGCATCACCTCGTGGAACTGCGTGTACATGAGCGCGTCGAGGCCCTCGGAGTACCAGCCCGCGACCACGAGCAGGCCCACCGAGGCTGCGATCGCAGACGACGACGCGGCGGCGCGCAGCGGTTGGCGCTCGAGCTCGCGAACGACCATCTGCGCCGAGGGACCGACGAGGCGACCGAGGCGCAAGCGGTCGACGAGCGAGCGACGGTACTTGGGCGGCGCGGCGGGGCGCATCGCCTCGGCCGGCGGCAGCGCCATCACCCGACGCACGGCGCCGAACGCGCCCGCAACCGCCGCCGCGAAGCTGATCCCGAGGGCGGTAGCGGTGGCGCCGGCGTCGAGCTCGAACGAGAGGGACGGAAACTTGAAGAACTGCTCATAGAGCCCCGTGAGCCCGCTGCCCAACCAGCTCCCCGCGACCATGCCGATCGCGGCGCCGAGGCCGCTGATGATGAACACCAGCTTGGCGAAATGGAGACCGATCTCGGCGTCGGTGTAGCCCACTGCCTTGAGCGTGGC
>CALKVR010001312.1 GCA_938004815.1 uncultured Polyangiaceae bacterium
GGATGACCACCGTCTCTTTGCCGGCCGTCTTTTGCGCTTCGAACGTCTTGGTGATCGTGACGTAGCCCGGCGCGCTCGCTTCGATGGTGTGGGAGCCGGGGTCGACCGGCAGCGCCACGCCCCACGCGCCCGGCTCGATCTCCTGACCCCCGCGCTTGATGACGAGGCCGGGGACGCGCTCGGTCACGGCGACCGTCACGCGAAAGAGCTTCGCCTCGAGGGCGTCGGCGCGGTCCCGCGCGATCTTCTCGCGCTTGTCGTCGGCCGCCGTCTTGGCCATGGCCGCCGCCTCGCGGAACGTGGCCCAGGCGCTCGCGAAGCGATCCATGCGCTCGTAGCAGTCGCCCAGGTAGAGCAGCGTCCCGACGCCCGCATCGAGCTTTTGGCTGGACTCGAAGGCGCGGCAGGCGTCGGCGTAGCTCTTCGCTTCGAGCAGCTTCTTGCCCTCGTCGAAGAGCGCCTCGGCCGCCGCCTTGTCGTTCGGGCTCTGCGCCCGCGCGCGCGGCGGAGCGAACGCGATCGCCGCCACCACCCCCGTGGCCGCCACGAGCAGGCCGGCACGCCCCGCACGCCTAGTCAGCATGCCCGCTACTTTCGATCGCCGAAGCCTGTCGTGTCCACTGGCTTGGCCGTCGGCCTGCCACTCGGAGGTGGCCAAGCCGTGGGCGGCCCCCCGATGCGCGCGGTGGCCGACGCGACTGCTGGTGCCGATGCGCTCGGCGGCGCCTCGGCCAGCGCCGCTGAGGCTTCAGGGAGCGGGACGGCCGACGGTTCGGGGGTCGCCGTCACGCTCACGGTGGGCTGCGACGCGCTCTCGGTGGCCGTCGCGACCGGCGTCGTGCTCGCGGGGCTGGGCTGCTGCGACGAGGTGTCGCCCGACCCACCTGCGAACAGGACCCAGGCGGCCGCGATCCCTCCACCGAGGGCGACCGCGGCCCAGACGGCCTTGGTCTTGCCGCTCGACGCGGGGCGGGTCGGCGCGGTCGTCCTCGACGAGGTGGTGTGGGTCGAGGTGACCGTCGGAGGCGGCACCGGATGAGCGGTCGGGTCGACCCGCGCGACTGGGGAGGGCGAGGTGCGCGGGTCCATTTCCGGCACCGGCGTTCCGCCGCTCGCAGCCGGTGGGAGCACGTCGGAGATCGAGGTCTCGGTCGCGGACAGCGCGGCCGGCGCGTGGGAGTTGCGACGGGGCACCTCACCGCTGTCGCTCGCGGCGCTCGCCCCGCTCTCGAGAGAAGGAAGCACTGCGGTGCCCTGCGGTCCGGCGGGCGTGGCCGGCAAGAACCGCCGGCTGCCGGGGGGCGCCTCGGGGAAACCCTCGAGCATCGATTCGGGGATGTTCTTGGCGCCGTCGAGGACGGCCGCGATCGCCGCGTGCATCTCACCGGCCGACTGGAATCGCGCATCGGGCGAAATCTGCAGCGCCCGCTGCACGATCTCGGCGACCTCCATCGGGACGTCGGGCGCGAAGTCACGGACCGACGGTGAGGCGGTCGAGCAGATCGCCAAAATCAGCTCGCCGAGGGCGTCGATGCTGTCGTACGGCGTCCGCCCCGTCAGCATGTTGAACAGCACGACGCCCATCGACCAGACGTCGGCGCGGTGGTCGACGGTCTTCATCCCTCGCGCCTGCTCGGGTGACATGAAGAGGGGTGAGCCGATGAGGCTGCCCGTGCGCGTCAGGCTCGCGTCGTCGAGCGTGGAGAGATCGTCGGGCCGCAGCTTGGCGATCCCGAAGTCGAGCACCTTCAGCGTGACCTCGCCGTCGCGCCGCGCGAGGAACATGTTCGCGGGCTTCACGTCGCGGTGGATGATCTTGGCGTCGTGCGCCGTTTTCAGGCCCAGGCACGCTTGCGCCGCGATGCGGAGGGCGAGGGGGTGGGGGAGCTTTTCGGCGCGTGTGATGAGGGTCTGGAGATCCTCACCGACCAAGTACTCCATCACGAGGTACGGAGAGCCGCTGGTCTGGTCGATCCCGGTGTCGAGCACGGCCGCGATGTGCGGGCTGTCGAGCGAGCCGGCGAGCCGCGCCTCGCGCTGGAGCCGGCC
>CALKVR010001313.1 GCA_938004815.1 uncultured Polyangiaceae bacterium
GGATCATGGCGGGGGGCCCACCCCATCCAGGTGTCGGTCGAGACGACGAGCGCCGCCGCGGCGAAGATCGTCCAGCCGAAGAGCCCCAGGTTGGTGAGCAGCCCGTAGGTGAGCCCGTGCAGCGCCAGGAGGAACGCCGCCGCGCCGCGCGCGAAACCGCGACCCACCGGGACGACGAGGAGGACCGGGATCGCCCACTGGGCGTAGTGGACGAAGCGGGTGAGAGGCCCGAGCAGGCCCGAGTCTCGGACGCCCCAACCGAACGGGCTCGCAAAGAGCGGGTGGTGCATCGCCTGCTGGAGCGCGACGCCCGTCTTCCACGCTTCGCCGTTCTGCTTCGACGCGAGCGTGAACATCACGAGCGAGAGCAAGGCCAAGACGCCGAAGGCGGCGACGGACCGCGGGCTCCAGCCCGGCAAGTGGCTCGCTTCGATCTGCTCGTCGCCCGGGAGGTTGCTCCGGTCGTTCAGCTTCTCGTGCGGTGTCTCACGGGCCGTGCGCGCCTTTTTCAGGACCGCGTCGAGCGAGAAGCTCGAGCCGAGCGGCAAGAACGCGGTCAGCAGGGCCATCGCGATCGCCAGGTAGTCGCCCGGCCCCGTCGCGAGCGTGTTTCGGGTCGCGAGGCTGAGCAGGCTCACCGCCGAGAGGAT
Source organism: uncultured Polyangiaceae bacterium (assembly GCA_938004815.1). GTDB lineage: Bacteria > Myxococcota_A > Polyangia > Polyangiales > Polyangiaceae > Xiheicaenibacterium. The sequence goes on from CALKVR010001313.1 coordinate 651, forward strand.
GTGAAAGGCCCGCGTCTTGTAGCCGATGGTGAAGCACGCGTAGAAAAACAGGATGAGGCAGAACGCGAAGTACGCCTCACCGTCGGTCGTGCAGGCGTGGAGCGCGCTCCACAAGAAGTGCCCAGCCTGCTTCAGGTTGTAGATGTGCAGGTGGTTCGGGAGCACGCCCTCGTTCGTGTAGAAGGCGTCCAGGTGATCCCACCGGTAGGAGAGGTCGGCCAGCAGCGACAACCCGAACAGAATTCGGAAGAGGCCGAGCGAGCGCGGGTCGAGACGAAAGAAGTGTTGAAAGATGGGCTTCACGTGAGCCTGTCCTCGACGCGAAATCGAAAGTCGTCTGCGTTGTCGATAGGGGGTACTGCGCCCTTGCGGAGCAGCAAAGTTCGCACCGCCCACACCTCGTCGAAGACCCGGTAGCGGAGGGCGGTCTGATCCAGGTAGTCGACGCCGGCCGAGCCGCCCGTCCCGGTGCGGCGACCGATGACGCGCTCGACCATGCGCGCGTGCCGTTGCCGCCAGATCACCATCGCTTGCTCCATCTCGATCAGGGCATCGATGGCCTCACGCGGCCAGGCGAGGCGCGGGAGCTCGCGGTAGCTCTCGAGGAAGACGAGCGCCGCCCGCACGGAGCGGCGGTGCTCGGCGTCGGGCCCCTCGGTCACGTCGAGCAAGAATTTCTCGGCCGCGGCCAGCTCGTCGGCGTAACGCTTGCGCCAGAGCGCAAGCTCTGCGTCCGGGAGCTTCATCCGCTCGCTCACGATCGCGAGTCGCTTTTCCATCTCGTCGCGGTGCGACGCCAGCACGTCCTTGAGGAAAGCCTCGGGCCCCTCGGCCGACACCGGCGTGCGCGCGAGCCAGGCATAGACGACCGCTTTGAGGCTGGGCCCGGCGGCGGCGCGGCGCTCGACCCGTTCGAGCGCGGGTGACGAGCTGCCGTCCATCGCCTTCAGCGCCTCTTTGTAGGACGACTCGACGCCGAGCGAGAGCCGGCGATCGTCCTCGAGACCGAGCAATATCTCGATCTCACGCAGCTGGGCCGACTGGAACCCGCTCGCGCCCACGAGGGTGTCGCGGAACCCCAGGTAGTCGCGGGTCGTGAGCGTCTCCATCACCTGGAAATGCAGCGCGGCCTGCTGGAAGATCGCGGTGACGCGGCGGAACGAGCGGGTCGCGCCCGCCAAGGCCATGTCCGGCACCGGGTTCTGGTTGAAGAGATCGCGCGCGCTCTCGAGCTCGCGGATCACCAGCTTGAACCAGAGCTCGTAGATCTGGTGCACGACGATGAAGAGCACCTCGTCGTTGGAGCGCTTCGACTCGTCCCCATCGATCCCGCCCTGGAGGCGGAGGAGCTCTTCGACCCGGATGTACTCCCAGTAGTTCACCGAACGCTCTTCCTACACCTTCGCGCGCGCGGAAGCACGTTACGGGCCAGCCTCGCGTCATTCCACCCGTTTCAGCCCCTCCCCCCCGATGTCGACCGGTGGGCCGAAGTAGACGAGCTCGGCCTTTTCTACCGCTGCGCCGCTCTGGACCTCCATCGACACGATGCCCACCCCGGGGCAGAGCGTGGTCTTGACCCGCAGCGGCGCGTCACCGCCGCGCTCCTCCATCGTCGTCACGCAATCCGAAAACGTGCCAGCTTGAGTCGTGGCCGTGACACCGCTTGCTTCGACCCGCGTCTGCCCGCCCTGGGGCCCGAGCCAGGTGGTCGACGGATCGGCCGGCAGCTTGATGAGGTAGGCCGGCGCGCCGCCCTTGGTCTTGGTCGCGACCCCGGCCGGGGTGTACTCGAACCGCTGGGGCCCGGATGGGCGGCGCATCTCGCCGACCGTCGGCGACGCGCGGTGCATCTTGATCATGAGCACGCCGCTCTCGACGGCCGGACCAGCGCCGAACGACTGCGTCCGGTAGTGGTAGATGTGCCCGTCGACCATGGGGAAGAGCTTCTCGCCGGACGTCCCCGAGCTCGCGTCTCTCACCCCCGACGAGCCGGACTGCCAGCTCGGCTTGTCCGGCGTCTCGGCCCCGCTGCAGCCCGCGAGCAACGCGAGACCGAGGGCGGCGCCGCGCTTCACTGCGGCGCCTCGGCGCTGCGACGAGGCGCTGCGGGCGCCGTCTGCGGCGGGCCGCTCTGCGAGGGCGCGTTGTGGTCGTCGTGCGGGGTGTGGCCCCAGTAGGTGTAGACGAGGAACAACAAGAGCCCCGCGCCGATGAGCACGAGCGCTGCGCTCACCGAATCGGGGCGCGTTCGCCGCACGAGATCTTCGGCGGCGCGCTTGACATCGGGATCGCCTGCGCGTTCGGCCAGCGCCGGCGCGCCCCGACGAACGGCGGCGTAGTCACCGCGCTGAAAGGCATCGACCAACGCTGCGAGCTCGGAGTTGTCGGGGTAGAGCCGCGCGAAGTACGGCCGCGGGTCGGGATCGTGCTCGTCGGCATCGTCGCCCTTGGCCTCGTCGCGGTTGGCCTCGTCGCCCTTGGCCTCGGCCTCGGGCTCCGACGCCTCACCGGGGGGCTCGCTGTCGGCCCGCTTCTTGTCGTCGTCTTCGTCTTCCGCGCTCAACGGGGCATCTCCTGCGGCTCGGGCCGATCGCGGAACGGGACGGCGGCCTCACCCTCGGGGTGGACCTCACAGCGGATGCTGTCGCAGTTCGAGGTGTACCGCATCTTTTGCCCGCAACCGACGGCCTCCCACAGACCGCCCCACAGCTCTTTGACGCGGATGTCGTCTTTGGGGCAAGCGAGATCACGCTCGGCGTCGTCGAGCACGAGCGGCCGCGCGTTCTCCGTCCCGAGCGGGTATCCAGTGTGCGCGCAGCTCGGGAACGCAGCCACGCCCATCACGGCTCCCACCGCGACGAAGAAGACGCGTACGCTTCGATCCGACCGGGCCACCATCGCGTGGAGCCACATTGAAGGGTGCGCCCGGCCGTGCCAAGGAAGAACTGTCGGATCATGGTGCTGCGGCTGATCATCGGGCTGGTGAAGGGCCTCGTCGTGGGGGGCCTCCTCGGGTTCGCCCTGGCCAAAGCCGGCTTCGCCGCACCCGGCCCCATCATCGCTTACCTCGCTGCGGCCCTCTCGGGCGCCCTCGTGGGTCTGATCGCGGGCAAGCCGATCTGGGCCGAGGGCGCGCGCATCGAGGCAGGCCTCAAGGCCGCGTTCGGCGCGCTGGTCGGTGCGGGCCTCATGTGGCTTGCGCGCAGCTTCGTGGGCGTGCCCCTGCCCGTGAGCCTCGGCGACATCGCGCAAGCGAACGAGTCGCTCGGTGAGGCCGCTCGCAACGGGACGATCGGCGGCCTCGCGGTCACGTCGCTCGCGATGGTGGCCGGCGTGCTCGGCGCGTTCTACGACGCCGACAACACGCCCGGTGACGCCGACGACGCCAAGAACGAAAACTGTCTCTTATACA
>CALKVR010001314.1 GCA_938004815.1 uncultured Polyangiaceae bacterium
GCGCGGCACCTGGGCCAGGGCGCCGACGTCGAGCGGCCCGTCGACCACGATCGCGTCGAGGGACTGGGCCTCGTCCGTGACGTCGCGCTCGTCGACCAAGCGCCCCTCGGCCGCACGTCGCGCGGAAACGCTGCGACGTACACTGGGGCCTGGAACCGGGTGCGCGCCCTCTTCGCGGGCGAGCCCGACGCGGCGCAACGGCGGCTCGGGCCGGGCGCGTTCTCGTTCAACGTGGCCGGCGGCCGGTGCGACGCGTGCGCGGGCGAGGGCTCCGAGACGATCGAGATGCAGTTTCTCGCGGACGTCGTCCTCGTCTGCCCGACGTGCCGCGGCTCGCGCTTCAAGCCCGAGGTGCTCGCCGTTCGCCACCGCGACGCTTCGGTGGGCGACGTCCTCGCGATGACGGTCGTCGAGGCGCTCGCGTTCTTCGCGCGGGAGCCGATGATCGTCCGCGCGCTCGGGCCGCTCACCCAGCTCGGGCTCGGGTACATCAAGCTGGGCCAACCGCTCTCGACGCTCTCGGGCGGCGAGGCCCAGCGCCTCAAGCTGGCCCGCGCGCTGGCCGAGACGAAGAAGGGCAAGCTCTTCATCCTCGACGAGCCCAGCGCTGGCTTGCACGAGGACGAGGTCGGTCTCGTCGCCGGCGCGCTCGGTGCGCTCGTGACGGGCGGGGCGAGCGTCGTCGTCGTCGAGCACGATCTGTCGCTCATCGCTCGCTCCGACTGGGTGGTCGAGCTCGGGCCCGGGGGCGGCGCTTCCGGCGGCCAGGTGGTGGCGACGGGGACGCCGGCCGAGATCGCTCGCATGGACACGCGCACCGGCGTCGCGCTCGCGGCGCGCGCCCGCGCCAAGCGCGGGGCGCCCTCCGCGAGCCTGTCAGCTGCGCGCCGCGCCGCCGTGACGCCGTCGGCGTGCATCGAGATCGAGAGCGCCCGCGAGCACAACCTCAAGAACGTCAGCTTGGCGATCCCGCGCGGGAACGTGGTCGTCGTCACCGGTCCGAGCGGGAGCGGCAAGAGCACGCTCGCCTTCGACGTCGTCTTCGCGGAGGGTCAGCGGCGGTTCCTCGAGACGCTGACGCCCTACGCGCGGCAGTTTCTCCCGTCGATGCCGCGGCCCGACGTGGACCGGGTGCTCGGCGTGCCGCCGGCGATCGCGCTCGAGCAGCGCACGGCGCGTGCGGGCTCCACCTCGACCGTCGCGACCGTCACCGAGATCGCTCAGTATCTGCGGCTGCTCTACGCCAAGGTCGGCGAGCCCCATTGCCCGACCTGTGACATCCCCGTCCTCGCCAGCTCGCCCGACGAGGCGCTGGCGCGGGTTCGCGCCGCGCGGGGTGCGCACCAGCTGCTCGCGCCCGCGGTCGTTGCGCGCAAGGGCACGTACCTCGACGTCTTCACCGCCGCGAGCCGCGCGGGGATCACCGACGCGATCGTCGACGGCGAGCCCGCCCTGACCGACGCGCCTCCGCGCCTGAAAAAGACGCTCGAGCACTCCATCGATCTCGTGATGTTCGAGGGCTCCCTCGCCGAGCTGCCGCGAGAGACCCTCGATCGTGCGCTCTCGTGGGGCAAGGGCTCGGTGAAGCTGCGCAAAGTGAACGGCCGCGGCAAGCCCGCGGCCGACGTCCTCGTCTCGACGCTGCGGGCATGTGCTCGGTGCGGTGAGAGCGTCCCCGAGCTCGATCCCAGGTTCTTCTCGTTCGCCACCAAGCAGGGGCAGTGCCCGCTGTGCGAGGGCACCGGGCTCGACGATCCCGAGGCGTCCCCCGGCGACGGCGCGCCGTGCGACGCGTGTGGCGGCTCACGGCTCGCACCCTTGCCGCGCGCCCAGCGCCTCGCCGGCCTCCGCTACCACGAGGCCACCGCCATGAGCATCGCCGACGCTCACGCGTGGGCGCAGACGCTGTCGTTTTCCGGCGATCGCGCCCGCATCGCCGAGGCGCCGCAAAAAGAGCTCGCGCGCCGCCTCGCCTTCGTTGCCGATGTCGGGCTCGGCTATCTCGCGCTCGATCGCCTCGCGGCGACGCTCTCGGGCGGTGAGATGCAGCGCTTGCGGCTCGCCGCGCAGCTGGGCAGCGGTCTCACCGGCGCGCTCTACGTCCTCGACGAGCCGACGATCGGCTTGCACCCGCGCGACACCCACCGCCTCATCGCGAACCTCCGCGGCCTCGTCGACATGGGCAGCACGGTGTTGCTCGTCGAGCACGACGCCGACACGATCCGCGCCGCCGACTTCTTGGTCGATCTGGGGCCGACGGGGGGGCGCGGCGGCGGGCGCGTCGTTTCGTGTGGGCACCCGTCGGTCGTGCTCTCGGACCCTGCGTCGCCCACGGGGCGCGCGCTCGCCGCCGAGCGTGAGACAGCGACGCTGCGCGAGCCCCTCGGTCCATCGAGCGAGGCGATCACGGTTCTTGGGCCGCGCGCCCACAACCTGAAGATCGAGCGCGTCGACGTTCCGGTCGGCCGCCTCACCGTCGTCGCCGGCGTCAGCGGCTCGGGCAAGAGCACGCTCGTCACCAAGGTGCTGTTCCCGGCGGTGCGCAAGGCGCTGGGCCTCGAGGCGCCGCTGCCCGGGGCGCACGACAAGCTCGCGCTCCCGAAGTCGCTCGCTCGCGCCATCGCCGTCGATCAGTCGCCGATCGGTCGCACGCCGCGCAGCGTGCCGGCCACGTTCCTCGGGATCTTCGATGACGTGCGCAAGCTCTTCGCTGCATCGCCCGAGGCCAAGGTGCGGGGCTACTCCGCGGCACGCTTCTCGTTCAACACCGGCGCCGGAGGGCGGTGCCAGGCGTGCGATGGCCAAGGCGTCATCTCGCACGAGATGTCGTTCCTCCCCGACGTCACGACCGCTTGCGAGGCCTGCGATGGCACGCGCTACGACGCGGCCACGCTCGAGGTTCGGTACCTCGGCTTGACGATCGGCCAGGTGCTGGACCTCTCCGCCGAGGAGGCGCTCGCGGTGTTCCACGCGCACCCGCGCATCACGCGGCCGCTCGAGATCATGGTGGGCCTCGGGGTCGGCTATCTCAAGCTCGGTCAGGGCTCGCACACCCTCTCGGGCGGCGAAGCGCAGCGCCTCAAGCTCGCCGCCGAGCTCGCCGGCGGCACGCGCACCAAGCCCACGCTGTACGTGCTCGACGAGCCCACGACCGGCCTGCACTGGGCCGACGTGGCGAAGCTCATCGCGGTCCTCGATCAGCTCGTCCAGCGCGGCGACACCGTCGTCGTCATCGAGCACCATCCAGGCGTGGTGGCGGCGGCAGACTGGGTGATCGAGCTCGGCCCGGAGGGCGGAGCGGCGGGCGGGCGCGTCGTCGCCGAGGGCACCCCTCACGCAGTGGCGAAGCGCAGGACGGCGACGGGGCTGGTGCTCAAAGACCTGCTGACCGGAGCGCCGCATGCGAGCCGAGGCGCGTCGCGGATCGCCTCCAGCCCTTGAGCCCCTGCCAGAGCGAGGTCAGGGGTCGAGCGTCGGGCGCTTCTTCTTGATCCCCGGCAAGAGACCGCCAGGCATCCGAATGGGCCGGCCGCCTGCGGTGGGCGGCTTGGGCGTGCCGTTGTTGGAGGCAGGCGGCTTGGGCGTGCTCGTGTTGGAGGCAGGCGGCTTGGGCGTGCTCGTGTTGGG
>CALKVR010001315.1 GCA_938004815.1 uncultured Polyangiaceae bacterium
CGATCGTGCCGACGTTGACGTGGGGCTTCGTCCTGTTGAATTTCTCTTTGGCCATTCTCGTTTCCTCGGTGGTGGTGCGGGTCGTGTGCGGTTCTTCGGTCCGGTTGGAAACACGAAACCCCCTCCGGTCCGTTCCGCCTTCTTTCGAGGCGTGCCCTGCCGCGGTTTGGCAGAGATCAGGAGAACCCGGAGAGGGTGTCGGGGTACGGCGCTGTTCTGTGAACTGGCGGGCCGATCAAGCGGCCCTGGCCCGTAACCCGATCCTTATGTCGTCGTGCGCATGCTTCGCTAAGACTCCTCGGACGTCAGGGCCGCGCAGCATAGTCGGGGAAAAACCCCTGTCAACGATGGCGTGCCCGCGCACCCGGCGGCTCGGGAAAACTGCGTCTTTTCAGGAGGTTTTGTTCCCGGCGGCGATCGCCCTCAGGGCCTCGAGGTCGACGAGATCCTTGGCGCGCCCCGCCGCGGCCTTCGATCGAATGAGGTCGCCGAGCTCGAGGATCCGGACCGCTCTGCCATGCAGCTCGACCTCGATCGCTCGCAAGGCGACGTCGTTGTAGTTCCCGAGCCCGGTGATCTCACCCAGAAGGTCGAGATCGCCGAGGTCCGTCACGAGCGTGAAGTTCAACCCGTTTCGGATCGTCGACTCGTCCCAAAAGAACGGAAGCCCCTCGGGCGCGCCGCGCAGCCGCGGGTGGAGAGGCGCCACAGCGGCGACCAATCGCCGGATGTTCTCGGGCGTTCGCGCGTAGCACACGTCGAGGTCGAGCGTCGCCCGGACGTAGCCGTGAGAGATGACGGCCAGGCCGCCAACGATCACCATCTCCACGCCGGCCTCGGTCAGGCGTGCGAGGAGCTCCGCGAACCGTGTCATCGAGGCGCCTTCGCGGCGGCGACCGCGCGGCCGAGCGCCTCGCCCAGCCGCATGAGATCCTCGACGGCCTGCAGTCGCTCGGTGGGCGTCATGGAGCGAGCCTGCGCGAGCTGCGCCTGATCGATGCCAGGGGGCAGCTGATCGAGGACTCGGTACTGCCACGGCTCTTCCACGAAGAACCACATGCGAGCGATCGTACCCCGCGCGCACCCGCGGCGCGAGCAAGCCGTGCTCGACGGGCGAGCCCGCCCCGACCTACCACGCGCCGTTCAACGTTCCCGGCCCGACCTCCAGCGCCATCACGGGCTGCTCGGAGCGGTCGGGGCTGTCCGGGTCGACCGGCTTCTCTTGCGCGCCGATCACGATGAGCGGGATGCCGATCCCCAGCGCGTGCCCAAACGCCAACACCGCCCCGCCCCCGAAGATGAGCGGCTCGAAGTTGAAGCCACAGCCCCAACCGCCGCCGCACGGTGGCCGGTCGGTGGCGACGGCGGCGATGCTCAGCCCGATCCCCGTCGCTCCGAAGAAGCCCATCAGCGCGCCGCCAATCGTGACCATGTCGGGACTGTGGGTCCGCGTCTTCGGCCGCGGCCGCGGCTGCGGCCGCGGTGGCGGGGGCCGCGGTGTGACCAGGCAGACCTGGGCCGGATCGGGGGCGGGCGCGGGCTCGGCGTGCACCGGAGCCGACGTCAGTCCGATGACGAGCGTGATGACCGCCTGCAACGCGAGCCGCTGAATGGGTCGGAAGAACGAGCGCATGGGCAGCCCGATGAGCACGCTCCGTTCCAGGTAAGGGTCGCCGAGCCTTCCGCGTCGAGCTTTCACGGGTGAGACCGAACGTGCACACCGATCGTCCCGTCGAGCACGAACCGGGCAACAACGGGCACGGTCGAGGACGCGTCGATCAGATCCGGAACGTGACCCTGACCGGGACGTGCTCGGACGGTCGCGGCCATGAAATGGCCGCGGCATCGTGCTCGCGTCGCCGCGCGCCAAGGCGTGGTAAGGGGCGGCGGTGGCGCTCCCCTCCTCTGCCGGCGCGACGGTGCTCGTGACGGGCGCGGCCGGGTTCATCGGCTCGCACGTCGTGAGCGAGCTCCTCGCGAGCGGCTACGAGGTCGTCGGGCTCGACGATCTCTCCGGCGGCTTCCGAGAGAACCTGGACCCTCGCGCGACGTTCGTCGAGGGCTCGATCCTCGATGTCGCGCTCGTCGAGCGGCTCTTCGCCGAGCACCGCTTCGGCTACGTGTTCCACCTGGCCGCCTACGCGGCCGAGGGGCTCAGCCACTTCGTCCGCCGGTTCAACTACCAAAACAACCTGATCGGCAGCGTCAACCTCATCAACGCCGCGGTTCGGTACGAGGTGCGCGCGTTCGTCTTCACCTCGTCGATCGCGGTCTACGGCAGCGCGCCGCCACCCGTCACCGAAGAGACGCGCGGGAGCCCCGAGGACCCGTACGGGATCGCCAAGGCGGCGGTCGAGCTCGACCTGCGCAGCGCGGGCGAGATGTTCGGCCTGCCCTTCATCGTCTTTCGCCCGCACAACGTCTACGGCGAGCGCCAGAACATCGCCGACCGCTACCGTAACGTCGTCGCCATCTTCATGAGCCAGATCCTCCGAGGCGAGCCCCTCGGCATCTTCGGCGACGGCACCCAGACCCGCGCGTTCAGCCACATCTCGGACATCGCGCCGATCATCGCCGCCTCGATCCGGCGCTCCGCGGCGTACGGTCAGACGTTCAACATCGGCGGTGACCACCCCTGCTCGATCAACGAGCTCGCCGAGACCGTCAGCCGGGCGATGGGCGTGCCCCACCGCGTTCGGCACCTCGCCTCACGGGTCGAGGTCCGCCACATCTACGCGTCTCACGACAAGGCGCGCGCCCTGCTCGGCTACCGGAGCCGCGTCGCGCTCGAAGACGGTGTCCGCGCCATGGCGGCGTGGGTCAGGGCATCGGGGCCGCGCGAGCGCGGGCGCGTCGCCGCCCTCGAGATCGAGAAGAACCTGCCTGACTTCTGGCGCGATCAGGTCGCTTCGCCCGATCGCCCCGCCCAGTCCGACAGCGCGTCCGTGACGCGATCGAGGTAACCGTCCTCGCGGACCACCTCGCGGTAGCCGGGCACCGCCCCGACCCACGCGCCCATGCGAGGGTTCGCACGGTCGGTGAGGTACATCGTCGGCAGGCCCATGAGGGCGGGGCCGTCCATGCCCGCGGTCGTGACGCCGATCTGCCCGACGAGACCGTGAGCGCGCCGAAGGTGCTCGAAGAACTGGAGCTGAGCGCGGCGCATGTCCTCGCCTTGGAAAACGGCGTCTCTCCAGAAGAGCGTCATGTCGACCGTGCCCGGAGGCGCCTCGCCGTCTCGCAGCGCGTCTCCCACGAGGATGGGCGCGAGCCCCATGTCCAGCGCGCGCCGCGCGAGCTCGCGCAGCTCCGGATAGGTGGTGTTCCGCTGGGGGTGGTGCTTGGCGTACCTCAGCCAAAGCAGAGCCTTCTTGCCGGACGGGGCGGAAGCGAGCCTCGGCTCGATCCATTCGATGACGGAGCGCGCGACGGGCGCGTCACCCAGGAACGCCGCCCGGAGCCTTCGCTGCGCGGTCATCGCGTCGGCTCGAAACGCGCGCGCGATGATCTCGGGCAGGTGCTTCTGCGCTCGAGGGCGCGAGCGGTAGGGCACCACGAGCGACGCGAGCCCCGCATCGCGCACGAACCGCTCGACCTGCTCGGTCTGCCGCTTGTGGGGCTCGATCTGGATGGCGACGCCGGCGAGCACGCCCGCCGCGGCGAGGTACCAGCCCTCCCCGAACGAGAACGCAGGATCGGCGTGGAACGTGTACGCGTGGTTTCTCTCTTCGATGATGCGCCGGGCCGCCCGGGCAGAGGCCTCTGCCGCCCGCGCCGCCTTTCGTACCGCAGGTTCTTCGCTGACGTTCGCGATGCGCCGCGCCTCGGCCGCGGCGCGCTCGGCCTCGGCCACGATCTCGGCGACCCGCTGCCAGCCGTCGTCACAGGCCTCGACCGTCGGCGCCCGCTGCGAGCCGAGCGAGATCTGGTTGGCGCCGTGGCGCGCGCTCTCTGCCCGTGCAGCGAGCGCGCTCAGCAGGCCGGCGCGAGCGCGACGGTCAGGGCTCACCGAAGAGCAGCGCCTCGGTGTCGCGATCGGTGGCTCGGATCAAGAGCTCGACGGTGCCACCTCTCTGGGAGACGCGCGCCTCCGTCGCGATTCGCACGGCGGCTTCACGACGGGCGCGCTCACCGGCGAGCGCGCCGGGGATGGCGCGGTAGACGCCGCCGGCAGAGTCCAGCGACCGCACCGCTTCACGAGCCGTCTCCGCGACCGCGCCCAGCTCGGTGACCAGAGCTTGCATCGCGCCGCGCTTCGGCTCGATGAGCATTCGTATGTGCACCTCCCGATCACGACGCGTCACGACCGCGGTCACGTGCGCCACGTGCTCGCCCATCATCGCGCTCTCACCGCCGGTGCCCCTCGCCTCTGCCACGAAGCCGGGCTCGTTCGAGAAAGGTCTCGCGAGAGACGCGCGCTTCGGGCTCGCCTGCCCGCGCTCCTCACAGAACCGCCCGACGTGAGCCGGCGGAACGAACGCGACGTGGCGATCGTCGAGCACGAGGACGTGCCACGGGTCGACGCTCGCGATGCCGCCCGGGAGCCGCGCCAGCCCACAGACGCTCTCCCGCGATCGCTCCGCGGCCTGACGCCCGTCCTGCGCTCAGGTAACTGCGGCGCGTTCACGAAATTCGGCGCGCCGCCATT
>CALKVR010001316.1 GCA_938004815.1 uncultured Polyangiaceae bacterium
GTGAGCGTCGCCGATGTGATGCAAGAGGTGCTCGCCACGCTCCAGCCTCTGGCGGCCCGACAATCAATCAGCCTGGAGCTGGTGCCGATGCCCGCTCAGCTGCCGATGGTCGTGGCCGACCGCACGCGTTTCGCGCAGATCTTGATGAACTTCGGCTCGAACGCGATCAAGTACAACCGGCCCGCGGGGCGCGTCGCCTTCTCGGTCGAGCGGCTGGATCACACGATCAAGGTGACGGTCCGGGATTGGGGCATGGGCATCCCCGCGGATCGGCAAGACAAGCTCTTTCAGCCGTTCCAGCGGGCGGGGCAAGAGACGGGGCCGATCGAGGGGACGGGCATCGGCCTCGTCATCACCAAGCGGTTGGCCGAGCTCATGGGCGGCAGCGTCGGCTTTCACAGCAGAGTGAACGAGGGCTCCGCGTTCTGGATCGAGCTCCCGGCCGAGGCGTTGACGCGACCCGCGGTCGACCATCAGCCGCCGCGACCCGAGGCGTTGGCGGTGCCGTCCGAGCACGAGCGCCGCCTGGTCCTCTACGTCGAGGACAACCCGGCCAACGCGGCTTTCATGCGCGATCTGCTCAGCACGCTCGACGAGTTCGACCTGATGACCGTCCCCACCGCCGAGCTCGGCGTCGAGGTCGCGCGCGATCGCAAGCCGGACGTCATCATCATGGACATCAACTTGCCTGGGATGAGCGGGCTCGACGCCCTCCGCGCGCTGCGCGGTCTACCCGAGACCAGGGAGATCCCGGTGATCGCCCTCAGCGCGGCCGCGTCCGACCGTGACAAGCAGCGCGGCGTCCAGGCAGGCTTCTTTCGCTACCTCACCAAGCCGGTGAAGGTCGACGAGCTCCTCGGCGCGCTCGAGGCGCTGATCGAATCGCCCCCGAGCTAGCTAGTCAGGCTCGGGGCGCGAGGCTCCGCTCGAGCATGCGCTGCTCGTTGCGGAAGTGCGCGCGCAAGACCGCCGCGAGATCGTCCAAGTCGGCCGGCCGCGCATGGCCGGCGGCGAAGGCAGCGTCGAGGTCCGCGACGCGATCGCGGATGTGGCGATGCTCTTGAATGATCACCCTCACGTCCCGCTCGCTGACGCCCGCCAGGAACGGAATCAGCTCGCGCTCCTCTTCATCCATCTGTTGGAGGAGCGCGGCTCTGAGGTCACCCCACCGCGCCGCACCGCTGCCCTGAGAGGCTGCCGGCCCGGAGGCCGTCACGATCTCGGCGAGGTCCAGCGCACGCTGGTGGCGCGCACGGACGAGATCGATGGGGTCCGGTCGGGCGGAGAGAGGAGGTGCGGGGGTGTTCGTACGGCGCGGCATCTCGGGCGGTTCTGAGCCTGCAGGGCCTTGGCCAGCAACGATGGTGCCAAGCCTGTGTCCGGTGTTCTCGTTCTCCGCAGAAAGCTCACGAGCGGATCTCGGCGCAGATTCCGCGCGCCGCGGCACCGAGTGCACGAGGGGACGCGGAGCTCGGGCCCTGTGGTGTCCTCCGTCGCGGCACGGCCGGTGCTTTGTGACCGCGCGAAGGTGATGGCGTGAAGCCCGACAAGAACGCGTCGATCTGGCTCTTCGCGTTCGGCTATTTCGCGGCTTACGTACCCTACGCCGCGACGACGAAGGCGCTGACGAGCGGCGCGCCAGATGCGGCGCTCACCGGCACGATGCTGCTACCGCTCGCGACCATCGTCTCGCTCGTCTGCATGACGATGTTCTTGGTCGCGACGGGCTGGTGGCGGAGCGCCGGGCGTGTCCGCGTTCGCGGATTCGAGCTGCCTTGTCCGTCCAAGTGGACGGCGCTCTCTGGCGTGGCGACGACGGCCGTCATCATCACGACGACGCTCGCGTACACGTTCGCGGGCACCGGCATCGTCTTGATGATGCTCCTGATGCGCGGTGGCGTGCTGGTCATCGCCCCGATCGCCGACAAAGCCGCGGGCAGACCCGTGCGGTGGTTCTCGTGGGCCGGCCTCGGGCTCAGCGCGGTCGCGCTCTCCCACGCCGCGTTCGCCGTCGAGGGGTTCGGCCTATCGGTCTTGGCGGCGCTCGATGTCGCGGTGTACCTCGCCGCCTACTTCTTGCGCCTCCGCTTCATGAGCAAGCTCGCCAAGGGCGCGGCCGAGGACAATCGCCGGTACTTCGTCGAGGAGCAGATGGTCGCGACGCCCGTGGCGGTGCTCGCTCTGTCGATCCTGGCCGCGCTCCCGCTCGGCTCGATCTCCGCCGACCTCGCGGCAGGGTTCCTCGCAGTCCCGCTCACGGCCGCCGCGCCCGCGATCGTCCTCGTCGGTGTGACATCTCAGCTGACGGGTGTGTTCGGTGCGCTCGTCCTGCTCGATCCACGTGAGAACAGCTACTGCGTCCCGGTCAACCGCGGCTCGAGCATCGTCGCGGGCGTCCTCGCCTCCCTCGTCCTTTCAATGGCAAGCGTCGCGAGCGCGCCGTCGGCCATCGAGCTCGCCGGGGCGGGGTGGGTCGGCCTCGCGGTCGCCGTCCTCGCGCTCGGGCCGCGCGTTCGCGTGCGAGGTTGACGATCTCTCCGCTTGGAACGGCGCGTGCACCGCGCTTCGCGGTCAGGGAGCGAGAGATGCGTCGTCCTCGATCGAGGTGCAAACCATGCGGCCGGCGCGCGAGCGGCGCGACCGTGCTGGCAGCGGGGCTCAGCGCTGCTTTCGCGCTCCACACGCGCGCCGGGGCCGCGGCCGAGCCGCCGTCAGAGCCCCCCGGGCCGCGCCGAGCTCTCGAGGCCCCGGCCGAGCCGCGGTCGATGTGGCGTGACGAGTGGCCCCAGTTTCGCGCGATCGAAGGTTTCTTCACCACCGGCGCTTTGCTCGGGATGTTCGTGTTCGTGCGTACCGACGCGGTGAAAGAAGTCCGCTGGAGCGGCGGCATCCTGTTCGACGACGCGGCCCGCGATGGGATGCGCCTCGACAGCTCGAAGGGGCGCCGAGTCGCGCAAGAGGTCGGCGACGCGACCTACTACGCTTTCCCGATCATCCCGATCGGCATCGACGTGCTCGTCTCCTCGCTCGCGGTTCGACAAGACACCAAAGCCGCGCTCAACCTCACCCTGACGACGGGTGAGGCGTTCGCCTATTCCGGGTTCCTCTCCTTCGTCGCGAACTGGGCGTCGGCGCGCGAGCGGCCCGACGTGACCGAGTGCCGAAAGAGCGGCAAAGAGGACCACCCGTCGTGTCAGCTCGGCAGCAAGACCGAGAGCTTCTATAGCGGTCACACCGCGATGGCGGCCACGTCGGCGGGTGTCGTCTGCGCGAACCACGCCTACATGCCGCTCTGGGGGCACCCGGCCGCAGACGCGTTCGCCTGTGCGCTCGCCAGCGGCGCTGCCGCTACGACGGGCGTGACGCGCATCATGGCCGATCGCCACTACATGACCGACGTCATCTTCGGCACCGTCGTCGGGTTCGGCATCGGGTACTCGATACCGACGCTGCTCCACTACCGGGTCCCTGGGTCGAGCCCCGAGATTCGGATCACCTCCGCCCTCGGCGGCGCCGACGCCGGCATCGGCGTGAGCGGGCGATTCTGAGACGCTACACGAGCGCGACGACGTCGATCGCCGAGACGATGCCGGCGAGCTTGCCGGCCGCGTCGATGACCAGCACGCGGTGCACGTGCTTCTGCGCCATGACGCGGGCAGCGTCGCGGATCGGTGCATCGGGCCGAATGCCGACCAACCGGGTCGACATGATGTCGCCCACGGTATCCATGCCTCGTCCTGCCTCGTGGAGCAGGTGTTCCATCAAGCGCACGAGCCGAACCGAGTCGTAGAAGACGGACGCGTCGTCGGGGGCGCCGCCGGTCGCGCTCATCGCGGCCACGAAGTCGGTCAGGGTGACCACGCCGACGACGATGCCCTGCTCGTCGACCACGGGCATCCCCGAGATCCCGTTTCGGGCGAGCGTCGCGGCCGCGTCCGCGATGCTCGTGTCGCTGCGAATCGTCGCGACGTCGGTGGACATGATCTCGGAGACCGCACGGGCGAACGGGTCGGACATGGTCTCGACGTGGGCAAGAGATGCGCCGTGCGTCGCTTCGGTGGGTCGGGCCGTTCGGGCTACGAACCAGGTTCCGATACGAGAGCAGAAAGCGCAGAACCCGCGCCGCACGCTCGCCCTGCGCTTGGCAGACCGATGGTGACTGCAACACGTGTCACTCGGCCGAGGGCGCGAGCTCGGCTCCGGGCCGAATCCTCGGTCCGTGAACCCCGGTGCAGCGAGGACCGAAATCGTCCTTTCCCTACGGTCCGGGGCCTGCGAAAACGTGAATCCGTGAAGCGT
>CALKVR010001317.1 GCA_938004815.1 uncultured Polyangiaceae bacterium
CCGCCGCCACCGTCGCTGCCGTCGGCGCCGCAAGCGGCGACATGGAAAGCCAAGAGAGGCGCGATGAGACCGAAGCGAGATCTACGCATGCGTCGAATCCCCTGAAGGTATGGGAACGCCAAGACGAGGGGTGAGGCGCCGGTGGTTCGAGGGTCCGGCACCTCGCCCCTCGTCATGGACCAGCCCGTAAGCCAAGCGCCCCGAGCGGGGGCGGTGAAGCCAAGTGACTGCGGCCTGGTACATCATTCGTGCCACGCGCACGTCGGCGGAAAAGTCCGCGAGCGGCGCGAAGCGCGGGTGCCGGCCCCTGACACTCGTGTCAGGCGAGCAGGTCAGCGGCCGGTCGAGCCGGCAAGCCGGACGCGTCAGCGCCCGGTCGACCCATAGCCCCCGGCACCGCGAGCGGTGTCGGCAAGGGCTTGGACGAGCGTGGGCTCGACGCGCGTCACGGCCGCGACGACGAGCTGGGCGATGCGATCGCCGCGCTTCACGACGAACGGCTCTTTACCGTGGTTCACGAGCACGATTCCGACCTCGCCCGTGAAGTCCTCGTCGATGGTGCCGGGGGCGTTGAGGACGGTGACGCCGTGCTTGAGCGCGAGACCGCTGCGCGGCCGGACCTGGCCCTCGTGCCCCGGCGGCAGCTGCATGGCGAGGCCGGTGGGGACGAGGCGGCGCTCGCCGGGGGCGATCACCACCGGCTCGTCGACGTCGGCCGACAGATCGAGCCCGGCGCTCCCGGCCGTCTGGTAGGCGGGGAGGGGGATCGGCGGCTCTCGGTCCCGCACCCGTCGCAAGAGGAGGGGCGGCGTCACGTGGGGCGGCGGAGGATGTTGTCGATGGCGAGCTTGCCCAGGGCCGCGTCGTCGTACGCGCGGCGGGCGTCGTCGAAGCCGGCGCCCACCGCGGCGCGCAGGAGGCTGAGCGCGCGCTCGGGATCGCCGCTGCGCGCGAAGGCGCGGGCGGACTCGAAGCCGTCCTCGGCGGCGTGATCGCGCTCGAACGTCGCCTCGTAGAGCCGGCCCGCCCAGGTGTCGGCTCCGGCGGTTGCGGCGAGCGAGGCGATGTGGCGCGCGTCTTCGGTCGAGAGGCCCTCGAAGCTGTCGAGCGCGACGGCGGCGGCGCGCGCCGTCTCGCCCTGCTCGAGCAGGATGCGGATGAGCGGGCCGAAGACCTCTTTGCGCGGATCGCCAGCGG
Source organism: uncultured Polyangiaceae bacterium (assembly GCA_938004815.1). GTDB lineage: Bacteria > Myxococcota_A > Polyangia > Polyangiales > Polyangiaceae > Xiheicaenibacterium. Next base: position 1,198 of record CALKVR010001317.1, read on the forward strand.
CCCGCGCGGCCTCGAGGAGCTTGCGCGCCTTTTCGGACTCACCGCGCTCGATAGCGATCGTGGCGAAGAGCGCCGGATCGCCCGGCGCCTTGGCCCGCACCATGCGCTCGCAGTGCTCGGCCGCGCGCTGGGGGCGCCCCGCGCCGATCTCGGCCCAGCCCGCGAGCGTGAGCGCCTCGCCCAGCGTGGCGGGGCCGGGCTTTTCTCCGGCGGGCGACTTGCCGTCGGCCACCGCGACCGCGAGCCTTGCTGCCTCGTCGAAGTTCTCGTCGTCGAGGGCGCGCTTGGCCGCGCGCAGATCGCGGATGAGATCCGGGTGGACCTGCTCGCCCTCGGTCTCGCGCCGCTCGCGCATCGCGTCGCCCGAGGCGCGCACCGCGCCCTGGACGTCGCGGAGGCGCATGAAGGCCTGGAGCGCGGCCGAGCCGAAGATGAACGTGGCGATCATCGACCCGTGCATGCCGAAATAGACGGCGAGGAGCGCGCCGGCGGTGCCAGAGACGATGAGGGTCGTGCGGTAGCGCCGCGGCCCGAGCGCGTGCTCGAGGATGTGCCCGCCGTCGAGCGGCAGCACGGGCGCGAGGTTGAAGAGGCTCCAAAAGATGTTCGCGGCGTAGAAGAGCGCGATGGTGCGCAGGAACCCCGGGTGCTCGACCGGGATCAGCTGCGGAAACGGTGGCGCGCAGACGCCCGTCGACGCGCAGAAGTCGGGCGCGAAGGCGTAGAGCGCGGCGGCGCTGATCTCGGGAAAGAGGAGGAACGTGACGGCCGAGAGAAGGAGCCCTGCGAGCGGCCCCGCGAACGAGATGATGACCAGCGCCTTGCGCGAGAGAGGCAGCACCATCTCGGGCATCGTCACGCCGCCCAAGAAATGGAGGCGGATCGACGAGCGGACCTTGTACCGAGAGAACGCGACCGCGTGGCCGAGCTCGTGCACGAGGACGCTGACGAGCATCACGAGGACGATCGGCACGATCATCATCGGCTCGCGGCTCCCCCACAAAAAGCCGAGCAACACTGCGGAAAACCAAAAGCTCGCGGTGATCTCGACGTCGTAACCGAACAGCCGGAAACTCATGAAACCTCGGCTCTCTTCTATAGTACCGAGGCTCTCCTTTCGCTACCGCGCGCGGCCCCTGGCGCCGATAGATTGCGAAAGCAGCGGCCTTTCGGCATGGTGCCCGCGTGCGAATCTGCGCTTCGCTGCCGCTCGTCCTCGCGATGGCCTGCGCGCCGGCCGCCCCGCCGGGGCCCGCGGGCGCCCCCGATTCCGAGCCGAGACGGGCCGAGGAGCCGCCGCCGAGCGCGGCCGAAGCGACGGCGGCGAGCGCTTCACCGACGCCGACCGCGCTGCCGTCTGCTTCCGCGACGCCTCAGGCGTCCGAACCGCCGCCGCTCCGGAAGGGCACCGTGGTCCTCCACATCGGCGACTCGTTCGTCCACAGCGGCCTCACGCAGCGCCTCCGCGAGCTGCTCCAGCCGCTCGAGGTCCGCTACGAGGTGCGCGCCCAGCACAGCACCAACAGCCTCGACTGGGCGAAGCGGATGCCCGAGATCGTGGCGTCGACCCAGCCCGACCTCGTGATCATCACCCTGGGCGGCAACGAGATCGGGTCCAAGCACCTCGACGTGCAGGCCCGCGCCGCGGCCCGCATCGTCAAGGCCATCGGCGACCGCCCGTGCGTCTGGACGACCCCGCCCCTCTGGACCGAAGAGTCGGGGCTCTTCGACGCGGTGGCGCCGAGCGTCGCCCCCTGCCGCTTCTTCGAGACCGACCGCGTCGTGGGCAAGTACCTCCCGAGGCGAGCCGACAAGATCCACCCCACCGCCGAGGGGGGCGCGCTCTGGGCCGACGCCCTCCACGGCTGGATCATGAAGGAGCGTCGGGGGCCGGATTGGGCGCTCGCGCCATCACCGGCCGACGAGATTGCGCCGCGCGGCAAACGAGGCCCGCTGCCTCGGTGACGGTCGGTGAGTCTTGGCCTCGCTGGCCCCGGCGGCCTACGATGGCCGCCATGCGTCGACTTGCCTTCGCCCTCGGCACGCTCGGTATGTTTGCTTGCTCGGCCGACGTCGACGACGTCTTCCGTGGCGACGGCGGGGGCGGCGTCGGGGGTGAGGGCGCCGGCGGCCCCTCGAGCTCGTCGACGGCATCGATGAGCTCGTCGATGTCGAGCTCGATGAGCTCGTCGATGTCGACGACCTCGGTGACCACGTCGAGCACGACGAGCAACACCGGGACGACCACGGTGACGTCGACGGCCACGGGGACGACCGTCAGCACCTCGAGCGGCGGCCAGGTGTGCGGCAACGGCGTCACCGAGTTTCCCGAGGAGTGTGACGGGCAAGATCTGGGCGGCGCGAGCTGCCAGGACCTCGGCTACGTGAACCCCACCGGCGCGACGTGCACGAACAACTGCACCGTCAGCTACGACTTCTGCGAGCCCGAGTGCGGCAACATGGTCATCGAGCCCGATGAGGTCTGCGACGACGGCAACCTCATCGACGGCGACGGCTGCTCGTCGCAGTGCCAGCCCGAGGCGACCGGTTGCATGGCCCCGATC
>CALKVR010001318.1 GCA_938004815.1 uncultured Polyangiaceae bacterium
GCCCAGCCCCTCCCCGGCCCCCCTGAGGCCCGGTTGTTGACCTCTTCCCCCCGTCGGGTGAGAGTTCGGGCCCTCATGATCAAGCTCCAGCCGAAGACCCTCGAGCGCATCCGGGACCACTTCCGCGAAGTGGGCCAGCCTGCGAGCGTCGCTTTCACGCGCATCCCGCCGGCCGACGACCCGTTCGCGGGCGACCCCGACGCCAAGCGCCGCTTCGAGGCCCTTTTCGAGGCGATGTTCCTGATGATCGCCGCCGACGGCAACATCTCGGACGACGAGCGTGAGGTGCTGCGCGGCGCCGTCCGCGGGCTGACCGACAACGCCGTCCGCAGCGTCCACATCGACAAGCTGATGGATGAGTGCAAGGCGCGCGCGGGCGAGGGCCGCGAGGCGCGCCTCGAGGCGATCGCCCCGACCCTGCAAGAGGATCCGGCCCTCGTAGAGGCCGCGTTTTCTCTCTCGGCGGCCATCGCGTTCGCAGACAGCGACATCACCGACGAAGAGAACGAGCTCATCAACGACCTCGCCGAGACCCTCGGCATCGAGGGTGATCGGGCAGAAGAGCTCCTGAATCTCCTCGAAAACGAGTCTGTCGACTAGACTCGAGACAGGGTGCCGAGCCAACGCCGCAGCCGAGACGCCGACGCCAGGGAGACCCTCGCCCCTGGTGCTTTCGGTGCGCCCAACGTGCGCCTTCTGCGCAAGATCGCAGAGGGCGGCATGGGCAGCGTCTGGGAGGGCGAGCACCAGGGCCTCAAGACGAACGTCGCCGTCAAGTTCGTCCTCGGCGAGCTCGGCGACAACGAAGAGGCGCTGACCCGGTTCGCGCGCGAGGCGACCGCGACCGCGCGTATCAAGAGCCCGCACGTCGTCCAGGTCTTCGACCACGGGAAGAACGAAGAGGGCTTCCCCTACATGGTGATGGAGTTCCTCGAGGGCGAGGACCTCGAGGCGCGCCTCGAGCGCGAGGGCAAGCTGGTGCCGCCGCTGGCGTTCCAGATCGTCCTCCAGACGGCAAAGGCGCTCGCCAAGGCGCACGATCTCGGCATCGTGCACCGCGACATGAAGCCCTCGAACGTGTTTCTCATGGACGTCGAGGGCGACGTCTTCGTCAAGGTGCTCGACTTCGGCATCGCCAAGCTCGCGGGTGACGACCCGTCGCGGATGAGCATGACCCAGACAGGCGCGGTCATCGGGACGCCGTACTTCATGGCGCCCGAGCAGATGACGAGCGCCAAAGACGCGGGCCCGTCGAGCGACGTCTGGTCGCTGGGCGTCATCGGTTATCGGGCCCTCACCGGGCGGCTGCCGTACGAGGCCGACCCCCTCGCGGGGCTCGCGATGGCGATCGAGCGAGGCAATTTCCCGCCGGTATCGTCGCTCGTGAACGATTTGCCCTCCGGCATCGACGATTGGTTCAAGAAGGCGATCGCGAAGGATCCGGCGGACCGCTACGCCACGGTGCGCGAGATGGCCGAAGAGCTCGGCAAGATCGTCCGCGCTCAGCTCGGCAATCAGGTCTTCACCTCGTCGAACCCGCCTCCGTCGCTCGCGAGCCCCAAGAAAGACTTGCCGACCCGTGAGGCGTCGCAGACGCCCCCCGTCTCGGGCCCCACGCTCTCGGAGGCGAAGACGCTGTCGGCCTCAACCGGCATCAGCCGGCCCCTGACCGAGATGAGCTCGACCAAGGCGCTCGCCGCGCGTCAGTCGCGCTCGTCGTCGCGGCGGCTCGTCTTCGTCGGCCTCGCGGCCGCCACGCTCGGGAGCCTGAGCGCGCTCGGCTACTACGTGTGGGCCGCGCGCCAGATGGAGCAGGGCGCGGCGGGCGCGCCAAGCTCGTCCGCCAAGCCCGACAAGACGCAGGGGCCGAAGCCGATGAAGCCCACCGCGGACCCGACGAGCGAGCCTTCGGTCGCGACCGATCCGATCGACTCGGCCGATCCGGTCGACTCGGCGCAGCCCGTCGATTCCGCGAGCCCCGACGCATCTGCCTCGGCGAGCGCCTCGGCTCGTCCGGTGCCGCCGCGCCCGCCGCCGCCTCGGCCGCCGCCGCCCGGGACGGGCACGTTGCCAACGGCTAGCCCCACGGCCGCGCCCACCTCGAAGCCGTCGGCTGCCCCCCCGCCGCCCCCGCCGAAGCCGGCGTCATCGGCGCCCGCGCCCAAGCCCTCTGCTTCGAACAAGTAGGGCTCGGGGGTGAAAATCGCGGCGAAGACGTCGCCCGTCGGGGACGAGCTGTCTAGTATGGAGCGCGGGCATGGTTTCCAAAAAGACCGATCCCCTTTTCCTCGGACGCCGCCCTGAGCCGCCGGCGCGCGCCCGGAGGAACACCGACCTGATGGGCCTACCCTCGGTAGAGGAGCCGGCCTTCCGGGACACGGTCAAAGACCCGTTCGGGCCGATGGAGGCGATGATGCCGGAGGCGGCCGCGCCCGCCGCGCCCGAGACGCCGCCCGCCCCATCCTTCGGCCCCAAGCCCGCGCCGCTCCCGCGTGGCGGGACGATGCCCGTCAGCTCCAAGATCGAAGCGATGGAGGCCTCGGTGCCCGTCGCGCGGCAGCCGCTCCCCGTCGGCGGCAAGGTCGATCTGTCCCGCGCCGATCCTCGACGCGCTCCCACCCAGCGCGTGGCCAAGCGGCCGAACGAGCCTGTGGATCCCGACTGGTCGGTCGCGCACCGCCATCCGCCTCAGCGCGGCGTGCCGCAGGCTCAGCCCCCGAGCAACCTCTTCAACTACGCCCTCGGGCTCTTCGGCGTGCTCGCGTTCGTGCTCGTCGCGCTCGTGGTCTACCTGAAAGTTCTTCGATAGCGCGCTGCCGAGCAGTCACGATGCTCCATCCCAAAACGTTCCGGTTGCCTCTTCACCCCCCCGGCCCCCCTCGCGGTACGAGGGGGGTGGCATCGCGCATCCTCGTTGCGCTCGCTCTCGTCACGGTCCCGGTCGCGAGCTCCGTGCCCGCTCGCGTCGCGCAGGCCCAGCCGGCCAGCGACCGCGCAGACGACCTCTACAAGAAGGGCGTCGCCGCGTTCGAGGCCGGTGATCTCCACGAAGCTCACCGGCTGCTCGCCGAGGCCTGGGGGCTGAAAAAGAGCGCTGACATCGCGGCCAACCTCGGGATCGTCTCGCTCAAGCTCGGCAAGATGCGTGAGGCGGCCGAAGCGCTCGCGCACGCCGTCGATTACTTTCCCGTCGGCGCCAGCCCCGAGGCGCGCGCCCAATTGGCCGAGCTCCGCGCCCAGGCCGAGCGAGGCGTCGCCAAGGTGACGGTGGTCGTGAACGTCGAGAGCGCGCGCGTCGACGTCGACGGTCGCGAGCTCGGCCGTTCGCCGCTCACCGGGCCCGTGTACGTCGATCCGGGCCAGCGTCGCTTCACCGCGGTGCGTGAGGGCTACGAGCAGGCGTCGGTCGCGTTCCAGCTCGTCGCCGGTGACGTCACCACCATCGAGCTGAAGCTCGATCCGGTGAGGCGCGACGTCGCGCCGCCGCCGCCGCCCGTTGAAGAAAAGCTCCCCGTGTGGCCGATGATCGCGTTCGGCGGCCTCACCGCGGTCGGCCTGGGCGTGGGCGTCGGCTTCATCGTCATGAGCGAGTCGGCCAAGAGCGAGCTCGAAGAGAGCGGCTGTCGCGACGCGACCTGCGGGCTCGCGCTGCAAGATCAGGTCGACGACTACAACCTCGGGCGAAACGGGGCGCTCGGCGGGTTCATCGCAGGCGGGCTGGGTGCCGTCGGCCTCGTGGCGTACGGCATCGCGTACGCCACGAGCGGCGCCGCCGAGACCACGCCCGCGAAGACGGGCCTCACCGGGGTCGACTTCACGCCGCTCGTCGGCCCGGGTGTGGCCGGCGGTGCGCTCACCTTCACGCATCATTGAGCCTGGGCGAACGATGAACGTGGCATCTTCTCTTTTTCCTGCCGCTCTCGCCACGGTGCTCGTCGCCGTCACCGGTTGCAGCAGCGAGTTCTGCGACATCGTCGAGTGCGTCTCCGGCCAGGGCGGTAGTGGTGGTGAGGGGGCCGGCGGTGGCATCGACGCATCTTGCCTCCCCGCCACCGCGCCCGGCGCCCCCGTGCGAGACGACTGCGGCATCTTCGTGCGGCCCGGAGCGACCGGCGTCGCCGACGGCTCGCAGGCCGCACCGTTCGGCTCGCTCGACGCGGCGCTCGCGGCGACGGCGACCTCGACGCGCCCCAAGGTCGTGTTCGTCTGCGGCTCCGAATCGCTGAGCGGTCCGTTCGAGATGCCGGCGGGCGTCTCGCTCATCGGCGGCGTGAGCTGTCAGTGGGTCGCCGACCCCGCGAACGTGCCGAAGCTGACGAGCGTCACGAATCAGCCCGCGCTCGTCGTCGCCGGCACCGGAGCAGAGTCGTCGCGCATCGACGGCGTCGCGATCGAGGGGGCGCCCGGCACGGGCGACGCGGGTTCGAGCATCGCGTTGTTCGTCCACCGAGCCGACGTGACGATCGCCAACGCGAGCGTCGTGTCGAGCGCTGCGTCGAGCGGGGCGAATGGGTCGCAGGGGATGGGGTGGGGGATGGCAGGGCCCGGGGGCTGGTCACC
>CALKVR010001319.1 GCA_938004815.1 uncultured Polyangiaceae bacterium
CCGTCGGGCGGTGCGCCGCGACCCGGTCCGAAGCCACCCTCGTCGCGTGGCTGGACGGGCCCGCCGATCGCGCGCGAGAGGCAGCTCTCGGCCTGGGCGACCTGGCCGGCCAGACGAAGCGCCTCCGCGAAGAGACGCTCGTCGCGCTGCTCGCGCGCGCCGAGGGCGGGGTGTCGTCGCCGCCGCTGCCCGAGGCGCTCTACCCCTTGTCCCGTCTCGAGAACGTCCCCCCGAGCGTGACTGCGCGCGTCGCGCAGGTCGCGCGCGGCCGTCTCGCCGACCCGGGCCCGTACCGGCTCTTCGCGATTCGCGCCCTCGGACGCGCGCGCGAGTCGGGCGTCGAGCCGCTCGATCGCGCGATCCTCGCCGCCACGCCGTCGAACCTGACGATGCCAGAGCGGGTCGAGGTCGTGCGGGCGATCGCCCGGCTGGGTACGGAGGGGCAGGTGTTGCTCGGCAAGGTCGCGGCCAAGATGGCCGAGGACACGGCGGCGCTCGCTTCGCTCGACGACGCAGCCGTCCTGGCTGCCGCGCTCGCGGGGCTGAAGAACCCGAAGGGCACCGACGCGGGCGCGATCGACAAGCTCGCCAAGCTCGCGGCGCCCGCGGGCGCCGACGCGCGAACGCGGCGCGCGCTCAGCGCGATCCGGTGCGCGGCGGCGAAAATCGTGGTCAAGCGCGCGGCCGATCCGGTGCTCCTCGGATGCGACCTCGACAAGGGCTACGTCGGCAAGCGTGCCTTCGCCGAGGTGCTGGGGCGTAGCGAGATCGTGGGCCCGGCCGTGAAGATGTTCCGTGATCTGCTCGCCGACTCCGACGTCCGGGTGCGTGAGGCCGCCCTCGAGCTCCTGCCGGGTCACCCGGAGATCGAGGGGCCAGCCGCCATCCTGGAGGCGGCGCTCGGCGCCAAGGAGCCCGGCGTCGCGTCGACGGCGGCCGAGCAGATCAAGAAGAACCCGAACCTTGCCGCCGACCGCAAGGTCGCGGGCAAGAAGAAGCCCGCGGCAAAAGGCGACGAGAAGGACAAGGACAAGGACAAGCCTGCCGAGAAGCCCGCCGCTCCAGCCGAGCTGCCGGCTCCCGATGTCGGGGTCGTGAAGGCGCTCGAGGCCCTGCTCGAGCGCGCCGAGAAGGACCGCGACCTCGAGATGCTGGGGGCCGTCATCGACGCGATGGGCGCGCTCGGCTCGAAGGAGCTCACGAAGCGGGTCGAGCCCCACTGCCGCTCGGCCTACCCTGCCGCGCGCGAGCATGCGGCCGCCGCGCTCACGCTGCTCGGCGGAAAAAAGGTGACGTGCGACGCGCCCGACCGCGATCCCGAGGTCGCGCCCGAGGCGATGCAGCCGGAGAAGGCGGTCGACCTGATCTTGGATACGGACGCGGGCGAGCTCGTCATCTCGCTCGACCCAGCCGCCGCGCCCGTCACCGCTCTCCGCCTCGCGGATCTGGCGCGCTCGGGTTATTATGACGGTAATGTCATTCACCGCGTCGACCCCTCTTTCGTCGTCCAGTTCGGGGCGCCGTTCCCCGACGGCTATGCGGGCCCGCCGGGCCGGATGCCGCTTCGTTGCGAGACGAGCCCGGCCCCCTTCGAGGAGCTCGGGGTGGGCCTGGCGCTCGCCGGGCGCGACACCGGGTCGAGCCAGCTTTTCGTGATGCGCGCTCGGCACCCCCACCTCGATGGCCTCTATCCGCTCATCGGCAAGGCGTCGGGGCCGTGGAGCTCCGTCATCGAGGGCGACGTGATCAAGAAGGTGAAGGTCGTCGAGAAATGATGAGCCCGGTCAGTCCTCGAACGGATCCAGTGCATCGGCGAGCGCGTCCTCGTCGAGCTCGATGAACAGCGGTCGCCTCTCGCGGATCGCGCGGACGACGTCGGCGTCGCCCGGCGCCGGCGCGGGCCGCGGCGCGATGGCCGTCAGCCGGTCGACGTTGGTGGCGTGCTCGCGGAGCCGGTGCTCGGCGAAGTCGACCGCCTCGCCGAGGCGCAACAAGAAGGGGTAGTCCGACGCCTGGAGCTGCAAGAGCTCGCGGATCGCCCACAGCCGAGCCTCACGCTGCACGGGCGCGCGTGGGGTGTCGCGCACGAGCGAGTCGACGTGAACGACACGGCGTTCGGCGCGGTGTGCGACGCGGATGGCCTGAGCCGAAGACGGGTGGGCCCAGACCGCGGCGAAGCCGCCGTCACCCCAGCTG
>CALKVR010001320.1 GCA_938004815.1 uncultured Polyangiaceae bacterium
GTCCCACAGATCTCCAGCGGGCCAAAGCTGACTGCCTTCGACGGTGCGCAGCAGATCGTAGAGGTCGTTCATCTCGCCCATGCCGAAGCCGCCCGCGCCGTTGCTGTTGCAGGCGATGGTGAGCGAGAGCGATGGCGAGACCGGGCCACTCCGCGGGATGACGTGCATAGCGAGCGCGTTGCACCCCAACCCCTCACCGTTGTGCTGGATGATCATTGTGCGCGCTTCGGGGCCGCCGTTCCACGGCATCCCGTTCAGCGGCTCGATGGGATCGCAGCCCCGACCTGGCGGGACGGTGTAGTCGGCGGGATCGTCACCGTAGCCGTGGGGGAGTTCGTAGAGCTCGTGGAGCATGCGCACCTCCGTTGAGTTGAGGAGCGGTGACGGAGCGGACGGGCTCATGCGCGAGAGGATCCAGCAGAGCGTCTCCATCGAGAGCGAGTAACCACCGCCCGATCCCAGCTGGGCGGGGTAGTTGATCACGTACTGCCACGGCACCCAAGGTCCGCCGCCGACGATCCCGGGCACGCTCAGGTGGCAAGGAGCCTCGCCACGGGCCTGAGCGGCGGGCCAGCCGTTCTGAAGCTCGATACTCACGAGCTCAGAGTCTTGCGGAAGCTCCAAGAATGAAAATTTGATCGCGTTCTCGTACTGTGCGAACCCCCACGGGGTCATGAACGCGACGATCTCGCCCATCAGGTCGTAGTTCAGGTTGTTGTACGACGGAACGTAGTACGGCGGGACGTCGGGGCTGAAGACCGACTCGGCGCCCTGGATCCAGGTGGAGAGAAACTTCTGGTAGTCACCGGCCTTCAGCGCGGTCTGACCGTACATCTGCTGCATCACAGTCCCCATGTGGGCCCACCCGGCGGGCGACTCGTAGGTCCACCCGGAGCGACGGTAGAGCAGCTCGTCTGCAGACAGCATGCTCAGCCCCGCGAAGCTCGGTGAAGCTCCGGGGATGCCAAGGATGATCGCGAGGTTCGAGGTTGCCTTGTCGCCGAGGGTGAAGACCTGCGCGCGCGGCCCCATGTAGCGAACCGCCGCCATCGCGGTGAGGAGCTTGGCGACGCTGGCGATGCGAAACTTGTGAATCGGCTCGGTGATCGGGTAGCCGTTTTCGGCGAGCGTGAGCGCGAGGGAGAGCTTGAGCTGGTGGTTTCGTGCGACCGCCACCTCGAGCGCACGCACCCCCACCTTGCGCATGAACGGGACCAGGTAGTCGGCGAACAGGATGTGCGGGGGCTTGGGAGCGACGACGATCGGCGGCTGAAACGCCTGCTGCTGGGGGCCCGCGCTCCACTGCGGCTTGGGCGGCCGGATACGCTTCGGCCGAACGCCAGGTGGGAGCCGCGTCAGGTTCCAAAGCTCGAGGGTAGGAGCCTGCTCGGGCTGCACGTAGGTGATCTTGACTGATGCGTCGCGGAGTGGCTCGGGGAAATCATCGGGCAGCTCGCCGATGAGGTCACTCGCGACACTGGGCGATTGAAGCGCGACGAGCGGCGCCGGCCCGCTCGACCACTTGAGCTGGCCGCGGCCGCGCCGGTGCAGGTAGCGCGGTTTTGGCTTGTACCGTCCGGCCTCGGTGTGAACGATCGTGACGTACCGCGTGCCGCCGCTCGTCATGACGTAGACGTCGAGGGGCCACCGCCCTGAGCGCTCGAGAAGATTTTCGATCTTTGTAGCGAACTGGCTCCACGGGAACGGCCCCAGGACGCGGACGCCCCCCGTGAACGGCAAGAGCGGCCAGGGCGGCCAGTCCGCGAATGTTTCGTTCTGCCACCACGAGAGCTCGTTCATGCCCGACGCCTGGGTGCCCACCACGCCGAGAAAGCCGTCGTAGGTGACGTCGTCGGTCACATCGTTGTCTTCGAAGATCAGCGGCGAGGGGATCGGCAGCACCGCGACCGGTCGCGACCAACCCTCCAACATGGCCTGAAACTTCGGATTGTCGTCCGCGTCCGGCCCCGTCGGCGCCCAGACCTTGCAGCTGTACTGGTTCCTTCGTTTCGGCTGGGTGTCGAACACGGCGCAGAGCCGCGTCGTCGGCTCGAGCGCGGTGTAGTGAAAGGCCGAGAGGCTGAGGAGGTTGTATCCGACCGACCCGGCCGCGTGCGCATGACCGAGCGCGACATCGAGCTCGAACGGCGTGATGTCGAAGAGCACGCGACGGCCGTTCTTGCCCTGTTCGCTCGAGTACGGGAAGTCCAGGTCGCTGAAGCCGAAGTCGCCGCCGCCGAGCCCCCC
>CALKVR010001321.1 GCA_938004815.1 uncultured Polyangiaceae bacterium
AGGTTGCCCGCCTCGTTGTAGGTCGGGACGACGACGAGGAGGCCGTCACCCGTAAGGTCCACTTGCCCGAGGGTCACCCGGTGCGTACCTTTAGTCGTTGCCTGGGTCGTCCACCACAACCCTATGGCCTCGCCACCCCCGGTAGAGGAGCACGTTCGTCATGGCTGGAAAAAACGTCCTCGATCTCAACGATGTGAACTGGGATGACAGCGTGCTGAAGAGCGACAAGCCCGTGCTCGTCGACTTCACCGCCACCTGGTGCGGCCCCTGCAAAAAGCTGGCGCCCATCGTGGAGAAGCTCGCCGACGACCTCCAGGGGCAGATCACCGTCGGAAAGTGCGACATCGGCGACTCGCCGGGCGTCGCCGCCAAGTACGCGGTCAAGAACGTGCCGACCCTCATGGTCTTCAAGAACGGCGAAAAGGTCGCGCACCACGCGGGCATGGCCAACCGCGAGAAGCTCGTCCAGCTCCTCGGCCTGTAGGCCGTCGTTCTCGGCCCCTACCCTGCAGGGCCTCGCCGAACTACTAGGTCTGTAGTTCCTCGCCGTAGCCGACGATTCGATCGGTCACGGTCGATCCGCTGCGCGCCGTGCTGTTAGCATCGCGCTCGCGTGTCCGGCGAAGCGCCCGCGAACAAGATCCGCGACCTCTTGGTCGGCGCCGTGGTCGTCGGCGAAGGCGGCACGCGGTTCCATCTGCGCTCCGTGCTCGGCGAGGGCGGACAGGGGTGGGTGTTCCGCGCGAACTACGACGATCCGGACGGCTTCTGGATCGTCGTGAAGATCCTCCGCCCCGAGGGCGTGACCGAGGACTCGCTCCACCGGTTCGAGCGAGAGGCGCGCGTGCTCCAGATGCTCGGGGCGGTGGCGGCGCCGAACCCCAACATCATCCGCTTCTACGATCACGGCGTTCACCGCGTGCAGCTGGGCGGCGAGATGATGCTGCCGTTCATCGCGCTCGAGTACGTCGAGGGCGAGACGCTGGGCAAGCTCATCGACGAACACGTCGGCACGGGCCTGCCCATCGACCGCGCGTCGCGCATCATGAAGCAGGTCGCGCGCGCGCTCCACACCGTGCACGAGCACCGCATCGTCCACCGCGATCTCAAGCCGTCGAACATCCTCTTGGCGCAGCAGCACGGCATCGAGGTCGCCAAGGTCACCGACTTCGGCCTGGTCAAGGCGCCGCACCTCTCGCCGCGCAACACCGCGACGATCGCGGGGGCCACCCTCGGCTACGCGCCGCCCGAGCAATACGAGATGGGCAACAGCCGCGTCTCCAACAAGACCGACGTCTTCTCGTTCGGCGCCATCCTGTTCGAGGTCCTCTCGGGCCGCGGCGCGTTCCCTCATCAGCCGGGTGAGAGCCCGCTGCGCACGGTGGCGCGCATCCTCAGCGGTGATCGCCCGCAGCTCGCGCGCTTCGCGAGCCACCTCCGCCCCGAGCTGCGCGAGCGGCTCGACGTCGTGGGCTTGCTCGACCGCGAGATCGCGCGCGCGACCGCCGCCGACCCCGAGGGCCGCCACGCCTCGATCGTCGAGCTGTGGAGCGCGGTCGAGCCGCTCCTCCGGTCGGTCGAGCGCCGCGGCGCCCCCGCGCCCGAGGTGATCCTCCCCGGCGATCGCGCCCAGAGCGTTCCTTCGCTCGAGCGGCCTCGCAGCTGGCAGTTCTCGGTGGTCGGACGGCCGGTGCCGAACGATCGGCTCCGCGCCGCGATCGTCGCGCCAGAAGAGGGCGCCGCCTACGCGGCCGGTCTCAACGGCGTGTACCGCTTCGAGCGCGGCGCCTGGGCCGAGATCCCTCGCCCGGCCGCCCTCGATCCACGGCGCATCCGCGGCCTCGCGCGCACGCGAAACGGCGAGCTCGTCGTCTTCGGCGAGGCCGGCCTCGCGGCCGTGCTCGGTCCGGGGGGCGCCGTTCGCCAGCTGCCCGGCGCCTCGGGTGATTTCAATTGGCTGGGCGCGTTCACCGAGGACGGTGATGTCATCCTCGCCGGCGAGCGTCGCTCCCGTCCGATCGGGTGCGTGGCCGAGGTCGGCGCGCAGACGGCGAACGTGCACACCATCACGGGGACGACGCGTCTGTTCTCGGCGACGCGGCTCGCGTCGGGGGCCATCCTCGCGTGCGGCAGCCACGGCGACCTCATCCAGATCCTCCCCACCGCGCAGCGGGTCGTGCCCTGGGGTCGCACCGGCCACCTCTACGCGGTGGCGCGCTCGCCGACTGGCGGCGCGTACGCGGTCGGCAGCGGCGGCCACGCCCTCGACATCGCCCCGAGCGCGGCCGGCGATCTCGTCGCGACCCTCGAGGCCGTGCAGACCACCCGCGACCTCTGGAACCTGCGCCTCGACCCCGACGGCACGCCGTGGGCGGCCGGCAGCCAGGCCCGGGTGCTCGAGCGTCGCAACGGCGTCTGGGTGCGCATCGCGTGCGACGTGACGCACGCCGACATCCTCGCCGTCAGCCCGTTCCGTGGCACCGTGACCGTCGTGCCAGATGACGGTTCCGTCATCGAGGGGCGACCGGGTTGATTCCTCGCGTCGAGAGGCGATCGTGACCGAACCCCGCAACAAGAACCGCAAGACCTCCCGCTTTCACGGCGTCGCCTTCACGGGCGCCTCGTACGCCGTGAAGTTCACGCTGAACGGCGAGCGCTTCTACGTCGCGAGCTTTCAGCGTGAAGAAGACGCCGCGGTCGCGCGCGATCGCGTGGTGCTGCACCTCGGCCTCGACGTGCCGCTCAATTTTCCCAAGCGAGCGCGGGCCCTCGGCCCGGCGTCGGTGCGTGAGCTTCGCCACGAGTCCCGCGCCGCGGCCAAGGTCGGCGCGTCGAGCGAGTACTTCGGCGTGGTGTGGAACCCCGACCGGCAGAAGTACGACGTGCGCATCTCGGTCCCCGGGCGCAGGCCGATCTGGGTCGCCCAGTTCACCAACGACGAAAAGGCGGCGATCGCCTACGACCGGGTAGCGCTCCACCTCCTGGGGCGGTCGGCCCTCCGCAACTTCCCCGACGTGCGCCTCAAGCCCGCGACGATCGAAGAGATGCGCGACTGGCCCTCCGAGCTCAGCGGCCGCCCCCGCCGTGGCCAGGGCGCTGCCCGGGCCGCCGACGCCCAATCGCGCACGCACGGCGTCGCCTTCGTCGAGGCGTCCAACCGGTACCAGGCCAGCGTGACCGTCGGGGGCAAGTTGGTGAGCGCCGGGCGCTACCTCCACGCCAAAGACGCCGCCGTCGCGCGCGACCGCGCCGCGCTCTACCTGGGCTTGGACGTCCCCATGAACTACCCCATCCTCGCCAAGCGCCTCGGCGCCGCCTCGCCCGAGGCGCTGCGAGAGTGGGCCAAGGGCGGCACGACGAGCACTTACCGTGGTGTCATTTGGGAGCCCCGCCGACAAAAGTACAGCGTCGAGGTCAACCTCGGCGGCCGCAAGAAGGTGTGGGTCGCCCACTTCACGAGCGAAGAGCACGCTGCGATCGCCCACGATCGCTTCGTCCTCCACTTCTTCGGCAAAGACGCGCCGCGAAACTTCCCCGGTCGTCGCCTCCGCCCCGCGAGCATCAGTGAGCTCCGCGACTGGGCGAGCTCGCTCAGCGGCTACTCGCGCGCCCGAAACGGGTCCGCTCTCGAGCGCCGGCGGTCCTCGGCTGCCGGACGGACGAGGTGAGCGCGCCCGGCGTGCTCGCGCTCGCGCCACTGTCGCTCGCGGTGCTGGGGGCCTGCGACAGCCAGGTGCTCGAGCGCTCGCCCCGGCCCGACGGGGACGGCGGAGCCGGAGCGGGCGGCGCCGCACCCGTCGCGCGCGTGGAGGTCGTCGGACCGTTCGGAGAGCCAGTGCCAGGCGTGGCGGTGCTGGTTCACGATCCGGCTGGCGCCCTGCGTGCTCGCTACGCTTCCGCCGCGAACGCGCTGGAGGTTCCGGCCTTCGACGGAGACTTCGTCAGCGTGGTCGGGTGGGAAGAGGACTCGTTCACCTGGCGCATGGATACCGTCCTGGTCACGGCGAGCGCTCGTCGCCCGCGCTTCTACCGCCGCACGCCGTTGCCCGATCCGAACCCGAACGCGCCAATTCGTCTCGAGATCGCACAAGCCCTCGCGCCCGGTGTCCACGAGTACATCGCCAGTGGCGCTTGCGGTGGCGGCTCGTTCTGGCAGCCGGAGCCGGTGTCGCTGGTGGTCGAGGGCTATCAGGGCTGCGGGTACCTACCTTCGTCGACGATCGTCGGCATGGGTCGCGGCGCCGACAAGCGCCTCATGACCTTCGACTACGTCGACGTTCCCCACGGGGCCGCAGCCGAGGCGACTGTGCTTTTCCCGTCGACGCCCGTCGAACGCGTCGGCGCTCAAGTGACGATCGACTGGCCGCCCAGCGTGACCATCGCGGAGGTTGCCGCGGGCATTCGCTGGGATCACTGGGGCCACACCTACATCGAGGAGCTCGATGGCGTCCCCGCATTCGCGCCCGCGGCGCCATTCGGGATCGCGTCCACGATGCCGGAGATCGGAGTCGGAACCACCCGGGTGCACGCCAGTGCCAGCATCGGCGAGCTCGAGGACCTCTACCACTATGAAGCGTCGCTTCTCAGCCCAGGCGCTGCCCTATGGAATCCGGCGAGGCTCCGCGCCGCCACGCCCGATGACGAGGCCGGGGCCTATCGGATGGCGCCGCCAGCCTTCGGCGCGTTCACCGAGACCGGCGACGCGCTCGCGATCCAGATGACCTTCGACAAGTCGCTCCACGTGCTCTGGCTGCCGGTCCCGGATGACGTCGAGCCCCACGTCATCCCGATGCTCGAGATCCCCGCCGAGCTGGGCGACGGCACGTTCCCCCTCGATCCGAGCCGCGGCTTCAGACTGACGCACGACGATCGCTTCGATGACGCGAGCTACGCAGACTACCTGGACACCGGCGTCGGCGCGGTCGACCACCTGCGGCTCGCGGGCGAGTCGCTCGAGCCGCGAGAGGCCGCGGGCCGCTACGACCGGTGACGCCAGCCTCCGTCGGTCAATCCGCGCCGACGGGGCCGCGCTGGATGGTGCACCCGCCGGCTACGGCGATGCCGCACACGCCCTCTTCGCCCAGGCACGACTGGCCGAAGGGGCACTCGTCGTCGCTCTGGCACGGGGCCGAGCAAAAGGGCGGCGGCCCGTTCGGCGCATCGTATTTCCCGTTGCCGTCGACGTCGAGGTAGATGGGGTTGGTGATCGCGTAGGGGATGATCGGCGACCAATCGGGCACGCTCGGGTCGGCGGTGAGGATCATGTTCACGACGGGCACGTCGGCGAAGGCGCCGCTCGCGGTCTGCGAGAGCTGGATCTCGCCGAACGGGATGTCGAAGACGATGGGCCCCATCTGGTTCTCGTCGCGCAGGCCCATCGAGATGATGACGACCCACGAGTCGCGAGCGGGCACCGTGATCGGCGCCGAGACGCGAAAGTCCTCGATCACGGTGGGGCCGTGGTCTTTCACGAGCTCGTGGACGATGTGGCCGTTCAGGTAGACCTCGGCGCGCTCGGCGCCGAACCAGCTCGGGGTCTGCACGATGAGGCGCAGATCTTTGGTCTCGCCGGGGCTCGCGGCGACCACGTCGCCGAACGTCTTGTCGTCGATCGTCGCCGTGACGAACGGCCCGTAGCTCGCGACGGCGCGACCGCTGCGCAGGCTCTCGACCGCGTCCTTGGCGAGGAGGCCCTCGGGCCGATCGGTCGGCGCCTTGAAGAACGTCCGCGGGAAGCCGGGCTCCTTGGAGCTCGAGTGGCTGTCGCTGCTGCCAACCTGCGTGGGGGTCAGGCCGTACTCGAGGTAACGGAAGAAATCGTCGATCTGCCCCGCGCGGTAGGCGCACGGCTCGGCCTTTGTCTCGTCGGGCACCGGCCCGTCCATGAAGCTCGCAGGGTTGCAGAGCGCTTGGCTCGCGGCGGCGTCGCCGATGAAGTCGAACACCTTGGCCTGCTCTTCGGTCGTGCGCTCGAGGATGCGCTTGGTGAAGTAGTAGGCGAGGCGTGAGCGGTTCCGGCGCTTACAGTCGAGGTAGCTCTCGCTGCCGCGGCACGAGGTGAGCGTGCCCTCGGGCATCTCGGGGCACGAGCCGAGGAGGGTCGCTTCGTCCTCGGCGAGCTCGAGCCGACCGCGGCAGCGCGTCCAATCCACGACCTCGCTCACCGACGGCGTGCGCGCGAGATCGAGGCGCTTGGCGCCGAGGGCCTCGCTGCCGTCGAAGTCGCAGCTCACGGTGCGGAACACCGGGTTCGACTGGTTCAGCGTGTCGAGCTGGCGCAGCAGCGTGAACGTGTCGACGCCGCTCTGGTCGATGTAGCCGAAGAAGCCGTCGCGCGGGTGGGCCACGATCGTGAACGGCTCGAGGTCGGGCTCCCCCGCCTTGCGGATCGCGTCGAGGATCTCTCCGCCGGGCAAGCACGACCAATCCGGTGAGCCGTGGCGCGGCACGTCGAGGTTGTCGTACGCCAGCGGAAAGCCGATGAAGTGCCCGTACTCGAGCGTCGTGACCTCGGCCGAGACGAAGCTCTTCACGTGCTGCTCGAGGCGCATGTCGCGGATGAACGGCTCGTAGTCGGTCGAGACGTCGTGGTCCGTCGACACGCCCACGTCGAGCCCCTCGGCGACCACCGTCGTGATTCGGCGCGGCACCGCCATGCCGCTGTCGAAGCTCGGCGCCGAGTGCAGGTGCAGATCGATCGACATCCACCCGGTCGTGTCGACCTCGTGCTCGAGGACGGCGTTCACGCGGGCGATCTGCCCGCGGGTGAGCTCGAGCTTCTCGCTGTGCACCGCGTACTCGGGCCCGCGCGACGCGTAGACACGGTAGCGCCCCGGCTCGATCCGCACGCGGCCCTCGCCGGTCGCGGTCAGCTCGAGCAGACGCGCGCCGTTCGCGAGCCGACCCTCGCCCGCGTACGGGCGGCGCTTGCCGTCACCGTCGAGCGGCTCGTCGTTCTTGTCGAGCGAGACGAACGTCAGCTTGCCCGGCATCGCGAGGCCCGTCGCGTCGGTGATCCGGTAGTCGACGAACGCCACCTCCGGCAGCGAGAGCGACACCAACTTCTCTTCGCCCGAACGGATCCGCAGGCGCGCCGGCTTCGAGATCGCCTGGTAGCCGGGGTCCATCGCGACGAGCAGGTAGCTGCCGTCCTCGAGCGCGGCCCGGTAGTCACCGTCTTCGACCTTGTCGATCCCCAGGTCGGCGTGGATCGCGTTCACCACGCCTGCGTCGCCGCGGATGGCGCGGTTCCCCTCGACGATCTGATCGAGCGAGTCGAACTCGCGCCCCGGGTCGGGGTCGGCGAGCACGAGGATCTCGGCGTTCGGCACGCCCTCGCCCGTCTCGGCCCAGGTGACGAACCCCGTCACGGTGCCGGTGTCGACGCCGCGAATGCGGTTCATCTCCTCGGTCACGCTGGCGATGTCGCCGTCGCCGACGACGAGGTACCGCTTGTAGAAGAACGCGCGGTGCGCGTCGCAGACGTCGTCGTCGGCGGTGTCGAAGAGACAGTTCTTGCCCCCTACCAGGAACGCGGTCGCGGCGCTGGCGAAGATGGGCACGTTGACCGCCGACGTCTCTTGATCGTCTGACGGTACCGTCAGGTAGCCGTAGCTGATGTCACCGCCCGCGGCGGCGACGAACGGGTAGGCGAGGGGCGTCGTGAACGTGTTCCGGCCGACGTTGGCGGCAGCCTGCACCGCCTCGTCCTCGTCGAAGCCGACGCCGGGCGCGAAGACGTCGTTCTGGTTGCCGAAGAACACGAAGTCGCCGGCCACGACGCCGGCGCGGTGCTCGGCGGGCGGGTCGGGGATGGTCGGCGTGTCGCCCAGGATCGCGCCAAAGACGCTCTGCGGCTCGGCGTAGACGTCGAGCGGCAAGAGATCGCTGCACGCGCACGTGAGGCAGCCGTTCGAGTCTTGCGCGTACCCGTAGTCGCAGTCGAGATCGCACGCCCCGACCCCCGAGCACGTCGGCCCGTCGGGGGCGGTGATGTAGATCTGCGTGCGGATCTCGATGAACTTGTTCCCAGGTTTCAGCGAGTAGTCGGTGACGAACCTCAGGTCGGTGCGCACGCTGGGAAAGATCGTCTCGAGCAAGCCGGCCTGGTTGCGCAGAACCGCGAGCGCCTCGTAGAGGAACGCGCCGCCGCCCTCGACGCGGATCGCCGCCTCTTTGCCGTCGCTCCCGTCCTTGAGGACGCGCACCTCGGTGCTGTTTGGGTTGGGCACGAGCAGGTTCGCGATCGGGAACGCCTCGCTGAAGCGGTCGTGCCCCTGGCCGCCCTCGAAGCCCTGCTGCGGGCGCCGCCGATCGATGTCGACGATGCTCCCGCCGAAGAGACCCGGCGCCGGCGACGAGCGCGACGCGAGGATGGCGGCGCGGATCTGATCGTTCTCCAGGAGAAAGTCGCCGACCTCGGCCGCCGAGACGGGGCCGCCGATCAGCTCGTTCCGATCCTCGACCACCTTGGCGCGGAGGAGCGCCTCGGCGCCGGGGTTGCAGCCCATCGGCAGGGCGATCGCGGTTGCGGTCGCGACCGCCAGCGTCGCGAGCGGCGCGGCGACCAGCGTGCGACGTTTCACGGCGCCACCAGCATGGCCTGGAGAATGACGGCGTCGTTCTCGAGCGCCAGGCCGTACATCTCTTCACGGTGGGTGTACTCGGCGGTGATCCGCACCATCCCCTCGAAGAACATCACCGTCGCGCCGCCGCCGACGAGCCAGTTGTCGCCCTCGTCGTCGACGGCCGAGCTCGGGTCGATGTACTCGAACCGCGCGGTCGCCCCGAGCAGATCGCGGAGGATCATGTACCCCGCCTCGACGGTGACCCCGAGGCTCTTCACCTCCACCACCGTCGTCGTCGGCGCCTCCGGATCCGACTTCGGGCTCACGACCGAGTAGATGACCTCACCCAAGAAGTGAAAGCCGAGCGCGTGGAGGATCGCGTCGCCCCCGAACGCGTGGACGCCCCGCGCCGCGCCGTCGCTGTAGAAGTAGTTCGCCCCGACGCCGAAGCGCGGATCCTGATGCGTCTCGTCGGCGATCGTCGGGCTCATCGCCCCGAGCGGCTC
>CALKVR010001322.1 GCA_938004815.1 uncultured Polyangiaceae bacterium
ACGAGACGGGCGACGCCGAGAACAACCTGGCGCTCAGCAAGCGCCGCGCCGAGGCGGTGCGGAGCTACCTCATCAACCGTGGTGTGAAGCCCGAGCGTGTCGGCGCCGAGGGCTACGGAGAGACCAAGCCCAAAGAGTCGGGCACCGACAAGGAGAGCCTGGCCAAGAACCGGCGCGTCGAGTTCAAGATCGAGGACTGACGGCTCGCGGGGTCACTCTCCTGGCTCGGGCTCGCGGCGCGCGAACCGCGCAGAGGCCACCTTCCACGCTGCCTCGGCCTGGGCCGCGGAAGCTCCGTTGGGGTGGTCGCGCAGGTAGGCGCGCACCGGCTCGCACGCCGACTCGTCGCGCGCATTTCGGCAGCGGCGAAGCGCGACCGCTCCGAGACCGGGGTCGGTCGCGGGCGCGGCGACGATCGTCTTTTCGGGCGCGAATTTGGGCAGGCCCCGGGTGCGGGCGGCCTCCCGCTCGCGGTCCTCGACCCGCGCCGCGGCGAACGTCTCGACGCTGTTCGAGCTGCACATTCGCGCGACCAGCTCATCGATCCGCGCCGCCTCGTCGGCGTCGGCGCCGACGACGGCCGTCGCCCACTCCACGGTGGCCTCGCCGCGAACCAGGACGAGAGAGAGCTTGGGCCGCCCCGACGCGTCGTCGGCCGTGACGCGGGCGACGAATCGTGCGTCCGCCTCGGTGGTCGGCTCGGCCGCGAACCGAAAGCCGGCGCGCGACAGGCCGCTTTGGAGCTGCTCGGAGACGTGAGCGCCGCCAGGTGAGGAAGTGTCGGCCTCGAAGCCGAAGGTGAGGCGGGTCGCCACGACCGGCGCGAGCGTCGGGAGCACCGAACGCTCGACCGGCGCCGGCGCCGCGACGTGCGGCCGAGGTGCGACGAACACCGGCGGGGGCGGTGGCGCGCAGCCAGCGATGACCGAGCCGACGAGAGCGAGCAGAGGGGCGAAGCGAGATGGCGGGAGGCGACGGGTCATGGCTGTACCGAGAGCTACGACGGCACGCGCGCGCGCGGGCTTAAACGAATGGAGGGACGCGCCGCCCTTACGGATGTGACATGCTGCGAACCGCGATGATCCCGCCCGATCTCGAAGCCGGCGTATTGGCTGCGGTCGACGCGACCATGGGCGTGATGATCATCAGCGCTCACGAGCGCGCGTACGTGAACGAGCGGGCGGCCGAGATCCTGGGTTGGCCCCGCGCTGAGCTCGCCCACAAGCCTCTCCTCGAGATCCTGGCACCCGAAGAGAAGCCCCGCATCGCGGAGCTCATGGCCGCGTGGCAAGAGGGGGGCGACGTCCCCGTCACCCTGCCGCTCACGTACCTGTCCAAAGAGGGGCGCCGGGTTCCGGTCGAGACCACGCGCTTCGATGTCATCCGAGACGGCAAGCGCTACGCGGTGGCGTTCTTCGTCGACGTGTCGGCGCGGGTACGGATCGAAGAGGCGCTCGTCGCCTCCGAGCAGCGCTTTCGCCAGCTGGCCGAGGCTTCGCCCGACACCATCACGATCATGGCCGACGGGCGCTTCGTGTACGCGAACCCGGCCGCGATCACCGCGCTCGGCTTCGACGACATGGCCGACTTCGTGGCCCGGCCCGTGGCCGAGCTGCTCGAGCCCGACGAGATGCGCCTCATGATGGCGCGCATCGCCCGGGTGCGCGCCGGCGAGAAGCTGCCGCCCATCGAGTATCGCGGCCGCCGCAAAGACGGCAGCTTCGCGGCGCTCGAGATCTCGTCGATATCGATCGAGCTCAACGGGCGACCCGCGATCGTCGCCTTCGGTCGCGATCTCTCGGAGCGCAAAGCGATGCTGGCCGAGCTCATCCGCTCGGAGAAGATGGCCACGATCGGCCAGCTCGCGGCCGGGGTGGCTCACGAGATCAACAACCCCATGGCCTACGTGTCGCTCAACCTCGAGCGCATCCGGCGCCGGCTCGACGAGCTGGACCTGGACGACGCCGTCGCGAGCGAGCTCGACGTCTTGCTCGACGAGGCGACCGACGGGAGTGAGCGCGTGGTGAGCATCACGCGTCAGCTGCTCTGGTTCTCGCGGCCGGAGGTGGAGCCCACGTCGGCGTCGGTGGCCGAGGCGCTCGCGGCCGCGATCAAGCTCGGCGCGGGCTCGCTGCGGAACGTCCGGATCGTGGAGCGGATCGAGCCCGATATCCACGCGCGCGCCGACGCGCGGCGCCTCACGCAAGTCCTCTTGAACCTGCTGCTCAACGCGGCCGAGGTGATGCAGCACGCGCCACCCGAGCGGGGGACCATCGCGGTATCGGCGCGGACGGAGTCCGGCGCGGTGGTGATCGAGGTGACCGATGACGGTCCCGGCATCTCCGAGGCCAACCTGGAGCGCGTCTTCGAGCCGTTCTTCACCACGAAGGCGTCGGGCACGGGCCTCGGCCTCGCCATCTCGCGATCGATCATCGAGTCGTTCGGCGGGCGCATCGGGGCGCACCCGGCGCCGACCGGGGGCACCACGGTGGGCATGCGGCTGCAGCCCGCGGCGCGGATCGAGCCGCGACCGGCGGGGAGCGAGCGCCCGCCGGACAGCGCGTCCCGCGCGGAGGTCCGCACCAGCTCGCGCGAAGGCCTGGAGCGTCTGACCGAGGGGGCGCCGGTAGACGTCGTCGTCTGCGACATCTCGATGCCCGAGCTCACCGGCATGGACGTGTTCGCCAAGGCTTGCGAGCACAACCCGGCCTACGCCGCGCGCTTCGTCTTCATCACTGGCGGGCCGACCACGACGCGCGCGAGCGACTTCGTGGGCAGCGTCGGCGCCCGCACCCTGCCCAAGCCGTTCGACCCCCGCGCCCTCGAGCAAGCGATCGAGGAGTGCCTGGCGCGATCACGCTGAGCGGGCTCACTCCTCGCTGCGCGAGAAGCCCGTCAGCCCCATCCGTCCCAGGTGGTCTTCGCGCGTGACGGCAGCGCGGGCGATGCTCGCCCACTCTTCGTACCAGGCACGGAGGGCGAGCAGGCGCGTCTCGTGGTCGGTGGGGTGGGGGCCGCTCCGCGGCGCGACCGACTCGCTCGCGGGGGCCGCCGCGTCCACGAGCCCCCGCAGGCGCGTGCGTTCGTCTTTGGTGATCCCGCGCTTTGACAGCGCCTCGAGGGCGAGGTGGTCTTCGCGCCGCTTGTGGCGACGCTCGTCGGAGGACTCGAGCATGTCGAGCCGATCGAGCAGGTGCCGCACGCCCGCGACCGCGCCGGGGCCATCGCTGGGGCCGAGCCCCGCGAGCACGAGGCGCGCCTGCTCTGGAAACTTGTGCCGGAGCGATGCCTCGACGATGCGAAAGCCCTTCTCGTCCCAGGCGTCGAGCTCGACGACGGCGTCTTGCACCGCGAGCTCGAACTTCTCGGGCCACACGACGTCGTCAGGCCCCACGCACTCTCGCAGGAGCTCGAGGCCCTCGCGGTGATCCTCGGGGCTGTAGCCGTGCCGGGCGAGGAGCGTCCGGATCGTGAGGCTCATCGTGAT
>CALKVR010001323.1 GCA_938004815.1 uncultured Polyangiaceae bacterium
ACGTAGGCTTGTCGAGAAGAGGCGTTGGGGAGAGCTCCCCTTCGATGCGCATCCCGTCCGTGCTGCAACGGTAGCTGAGCTCGACCTCCCTCGCTTTCAGCTCGAGTATTTGCCCGCAGCAATCTCGCCGGAGGCTTTGGCTCAGAATCAGCGCACGGTCGATGACCAGCTTCGGGCGCTTCGGCTCGCTATGCCGGATGGAACCCCGACGGTCACCGCGATCCTCGTTATCGGAAGGGAGCCCCGGCGTTGGCTTCCAGGCGCGTATATCCAGTTCCGGCGCGTCGATGGCCGCGAGCTACTCGACGCGGTCATCGACCACCGTGAGGTCGCTGGAACCGTCGCCGATCAGCTCCGGCAGATGGATGAGATCGTGCGGCTTCACGTCGCGCACTCCGCTGCAGTCGGTGGCCCTCTACGCGTCGATACCCCCGACTATCCGGAAGAAGCGCTTAGACAGCTCATCCGCAACGCTGTCATCCATCGCTCTTACGAGGGCACGAACTCTCCCGCGCGCGTGACATGGTTCAGTGACAGGGTCGAGATTCAGAGCCCCGGCGGCCTGTATGGCCACGTGACGCGACAAACTTTCGGCAGGCCAGGTGTGACGGACTACCGGAACCCGACGCTAGCCGAGGCGCTCAAGGCGCTGGGATTCGTCGAGAGATTCGGCGTGGGGTTCGCGATCGTGCGTCAGGCTCTCGAGAAGAACGGGAATCCCGAGCTCGAGCTCACCGTCGAGGACGCGCACGTGCTCGCCACCGTGAGAAGGCGCAGGCCATGAAAACGATCGCCTTGTTCAACAACAAGGGCGGCGTTGGGAAGACGTCGCTCCTGTATCACCTGGGCTTCATGTTCGCCGAGCTCGGGCTACGAACGCTGCTCGCAGATCTCGACCCGCAGGCGAATTTGTCGAGCATGTGCCTGACCGATGAGCGGCTCGAGGCGATCTGGCAGCTGCAGCCACGTCCGACAATCTACGGTGCGATTGATCGGCTAAAGCGCGGTGTCGGCGACGTGGATCGGATCGAAGCCGAAAGCGTCGCCACGCAGGTCGCGCTGATTACCGGCGACTTGCAGCTCTCCGAGTTCGAAGACGATCTGTCGCAGCAGTGGCCGAAGTGCCTGGACCGCGACGAACGCGCACTCAGGGTTACGACGGCGCTCCATCGGGTGATCGTCGACGTCGGCACGCGGTTCGGCGCGCACATCGCGCTGATCGACGTTGGCCCCAACTTCGGCGCGATCAACCGCGCTGCGCTTCTGGCGGCCGACTACGTGGTCGTGCCGGTCGCCCCAGATCTGTTCTCGATGCAGGGTCTGGCAAACGTTGGGCCTCGCTTGGACGATTGGCGACGCGGCTGGCACGACCGTCGAGATCGCGCACCGACGCTCGACTTCCCCCTTCCGGCAGGTGCGATGTCGCCTCTCGGCTACGTCGTCTCTAGGCACTCCGTGTTGTCGGGCGGGGCGGTGAAGGCCTTCCAGCGGTGGATCGACCGAATGCCGGAGGTTTACCGCAAGTCCTTCGGCAAGGCGGGGCCGCCCGCGGGGCTGGGGCTAGCGTCCGATGAGTTCTGCCTCGCACAGCTCAAGGACTACCGTTCGCTGATGCCGATGGCGCAGGAGGCGAAGAAGCCGATGTTTCTCCTTCGACCGGCGGACGGGGCCATTGGAGGCCACCAAGGGGCCGTGCGCCAGGCTTACCTGGACTTCGAGCAGCTTGCGCGGGAGCTCTGGTCTCGCGTCCAACCCGCGTCGTGATCACACGTGCGTGACGGGGACCATAAGCTGCGCCTTGACAGCACGACCGTTCGTTCTCAGAATGTCCCCATGCCCCGGCCCGCCGAGAGCACCCGGCAGACGATCCTCGCCCACGCCCTCGGCGTGGCGGCGCGGGTGGGGCTCGGCGGGCTGACGATCGGCAGCCTCGCCGAGGCGACGGGGCTGTCGAAGAGCGGGCTCTTCGCGCACTTCGGCTCCAAGGACGCGCTGCAGGTCGCCGTCCTCGACGCGGCTGGCGACCACTTCATCGAGACCATCGTCCGCCCCGCGCTCAAGGCGCCGCGCGGTGAGCCACGCGTCACCGCCCTCATCGATCGGTGGCTCGCCTGGGCCACCGAGCAGACCGGCGGCTGTCTCCTGACGGCCGCGAGCTTCGAGCTCGACGACCAGCCCGGCCCCGCGCGCGACACGCTGGTCAAGCTCCAGCGCGATTGGCTCGACACCCTCGCCCAAGCCGCGCGCATAGCGATGCGTGAGGGTCACTTTCGCGCCGACCTCGATCCCGATCAGCTCGCGTTCGAGCTGCACGGTCTGATGCTCGCCACCCATGAGATGGCGCGGCTCTTCCGCGACGTGTCGGCGACGTCGCGGGCTCGCGCCGGGTTCGCCCGCCTCCTCGCCGACGCCCGACGCCGACCCGATTGAACAGGAGAACCACCATGTCCACCTCCCTGGCTCTTTCCGCGCAGCCACTCAAGAGCACGACCGTTCGTGCCAGCCGACGGCGCCGAGCGCGCCTGCCCGCCAGCTTCGTCTGGCTCCGGCGCACGTTCGCTTGGCTCGGGCCGCGCGCGCCCGCCCTCTCGGCCGCGCTCGCCGAGCGCGTGTTCCGCACCCCGCCGCCTTACCGCAGCGAAGCGGGCGAGCGCGACGCGCTCTACTTCGGCGATCCGCTGCGCGTCGACTTCGCCGGGCGCGCGCTGCAGGCGTGGAGCTTCGGCGAGGGTCCGACGGTGTTGTTGGTCCATGGCTGGGGTGGTCGCGCGACGCAGCTGCGCGCGTTCATCGATCCGCTCGTACGCGCCGGTCACCGGGTCGTCCTCTTCGATGGTCCTGGTCACGGCGCGAGCGGCGCCGGCGCGTCGTCTCTCCCGCAGTTCGGCGCCGCCATCGCGGCCGTCATTCGCGCGGTGGGTCCCGTCCACGGGATCGTCGCGCACTCGATGGGGGCGCCCGCCACCGTCCTCGCGATGGAGCAGGTCGGCGGCTCGCCGCACCTCGTCTTCATCGCGCCGCCCGCCGAGCTTCGCGACGTCACGGCGCGCTTCGGTCGCGCCTTCGCGATCCCCAAGGACGTGGTCACCCGGATGGAGCGGCGCATCGAGCGCCGGTTCCTTCGGCCGATGGAGGCCTACGATCTGCCCCGCTGGGCAGCGCGGAGCGGCTCGGCGTTGCTCGTCATCCACGACACGTTGGATCGCGAGATCCCGTTCACCGACGGCGAGCGCGTCGCGCGGTCGTGGCGGGCGCCGCTCTTCGCGACCACCGGGCTCGGCCACGTGAAGCTCTTGCGCGAGCCGGCCGTCGTCGACCGGGCCGTCGCCTTCGTCACCGCCGCGCCGCCGCTGCCGGCGGCGTGATCTCACCGCGCTTCGATGACGACCGGATCGCGCGCGGGGTCGTACGCGTTGTCGAGCTCCCCATCGACGACGCGCAGGCCCGAGCCCGTCGCCTCGGCGCTCTGGAGGAGCTCGAGGTAGCTCGCGCCGTTGCCGTCGAGGAGGAGCGCCACGAACTGCCCCAGCGCGAAGCCGCTGCGCCACGCCGGCGACTCGATCGCGTTGGTGATGAGATCCAGGTTCTTGGTCCCGCCCTCTTTGAGCGGGATGTAGTCGGCCTCGTAGTAGTTGTACGAGACGCAGCCGTCGACGAAGAGGATCTGATAGCTCGCGGGGAAGTCGTCGGCTGTGAAGTTGCGCGGGTCGAGCGGCCCCGAGCCGATCATCGAGTGGCCGTTGTAGAGGAACACGTCGCTGTTCTTGATCGCGTGCTTGAACGGCCCGGTCGTCTCGGCGTGACCGAAGAAGGCCATGATCTGGATGCCGAACGGTCGCGCCTCTTCGTCGCCGACCCGGACGCTCACTGGCAGCTCGAAGGTGATCCACCGATCGGCGACGCGCTTGGCGACCATCTCCTCGAGCTCGCTCTTCTCCGCGAACGACAGCCCCTGCGGGGGCGTACCGTCGTCCATCGCGATGATGTCGCCGAACGTCAGCGTCACCGACTTTCCGCTCGCGAGCTCGTAGCCGAAGATGTCGACGTTGCCCTCGACCTCGACCACCTCGAAGCCGGGCCGCGCCTCGAAGACCTCTTGCAGGGTGTCGAGCCACTCGCCGTAGCCGGTGTCGCGGTGGAGCGCGGTGCCAGGGTCGTGATCGATGAGCCCGTTGATGAGGCTGATGACGAGCTTGTCGTCTCTCACGCCCCCCGAGAACAGCCGGTCGTACTCGGGGTAGCTCTTGCCCTGGTTGGTCTTGTCGGCGCCGAGCGCGAACGTCACCGGCAGGTAGAGGCGCTCGGCGTCGACCTTGGCGACCTCGGTCTCGGCGTCGGTGAGCTTGGCGCGGGCGGCGTCGATCGCGGTCTGCTCGGTGGCGATTGCCTCGCCGCACCGGCGCACCGACGGCTCGAACACGTACCAGAGCGAGCCCTGGAAGTCGCGCGCGTGGCTGTCGTTGGCGGTGCACTCTTCGAGGATGCGCTGCGACTCGCTCTGATAGCCCGGCCGGAGGACGGCGCCCGCGAGCGACGATCGATCGGCCATGCTCTTGGGCACGACCGCGTCGTCGACGTACGTGTAGCGGACCTCGACCATCGGGACGCCCTCGCCGCCTGCCTCGGTGTCGACGACCACGACGTCGCGCTTCACGAAGGTCGCGGGGTCGACGCCCTTGAGCTCGCGGTTGTTCACCATGACCTCGCTCGTACGCAGCGGGCCGAACGCGGTCTTGGTCTGCTGGTGCACGACGCGGAGGATGTCGTCCTCGGTGGCGCCCGGCTCCACGAAGACGCGCCCCTCGAACTTCAGCTCGCGGGATCGAGCCCGGACGCTCGTGAGATCATCCGAGGTCTGCGAGGCGTCGTCGCAACCGACGACCGAGAGGAGCGCGAGGACGCCGAGCCAGCGAGAGGACATGCTCGCGCGCGAAAGCACGCGACGTGCCTTGGAGCCGAGGTCGGCCTTTCAGCGGGGATCAGCGCTCATGTCGTCGCCCTATATGGATCATCAACGATCCATTTGTGGGAGAGTGATCCGGTCAAGCGGATCCACCGACGGCGAGCGCGAAGCCGGCGCCGTCCTTGGCGCTGAGGAGCAGCGGCCGCCCGACACGACGCTCGACGAGCACCCAACCGTCGACGCTCGTCGCGTAGATCTGAACCCACGAGCGCTTCGTGCTCCAGAGCCAACCGAACACGCCGAAGAGCCCGCCGACGCCGACGCGCACGGCGAACCCGAGCACTTCGCGGAGGTCGGCGCGCGACAGCACGCGCGCGGACACGACGTCGGATCGAGGGATGGCGATCGTGCGTAGCGGAAACCGGAGGACGAGGGCGTCGTCGTCGAGCTCGAACGCGGTCGGCTTGTAAAAGAACCAGACACCTGCCGAGCCGACCACCACCATCGCCGCCGTGCCCACGAAGGTGGTGCGCAGCATCGGGTTCGTCAGACCAATGAGGAGGAAGATGACCGGGATCGCCAGGACGACGCCGCTCATGAGGATGAACGCCACCGCCATCGGGGCGACCTCGAACGTCCGCGGTTCCCGTCCCACGCCCCTTGGATACCATACGCCGCCCCGGGCCATGAACATCCCCGAGCTCCACACCGAGAGGAAGACCGCTCGACCCACGATGCCATGCCGCATCCACCCATCTTAGACCAGTGTGTCTTTCTGCTTGAGTTTTGACGCGGGGCGTGGCCCTGTTCGCCGCAATCTGCACGGAGAGACCCCATGCGCCCTTCCTTTTCGCTGGTCATGGCCGCTGCCCTCATGGCAACGCCTGTCATTGCATCGGCTCAGGACAACATCGGCCTGTCGCGCTTTCACCCGACGCCGGTGGGCGATCGGTTCTTTGGGGTGCCCGGCGCCTCCGCGAACGGCGACCTCGATCCGCATGCCGCGCTGCTCGGTGAC